>JBJTAX010000020.1:0-7237 GCA_046091055.1 Verrucomicrobiota bacterium
CACGTCGCCCGCGGCCTCAAGCCCGCGATGTTCAAGTCGAAGTATGCCGCCGACTCCCTCGCCAACGCCACCGCGGAGTGGAAGGGCGTCCAGGGCGGCACGGGCGCGCGCTTCAGCTGGAAGGAATCCTCCACGTACATCCAGGAGCCGCCCTTCTTCAAGGGCTTCTCGATGACCCCGCCCCCGGTGCCTTCCCTCGCGAAGCTCCGCCCGCTGGCCATCCTCGGCGACTCCGTCACGACCGACCACATCTCCCCCGCGGGCGCCTTCAAGGAAGAGACCCCGGCCGGCAAGTTCCTCCTCGCGGCGGGCGTGTCGAAGAAGGACTTCAACTCCTACGGTTCGCGCCGCGGCAACGACCGCATCATGACCCGCGGCACCTTCGCCAACACCCAGGTGAAGAACGCGATGGCCGACGGCAAGGAAGGCGGCTTCACGAAGGTCCAGCCCGACGCCAAGGTCGAGGCGATCTATGACGCCTGCCAGACCTACCAGCAGCGCGGCGAAGGCATGATCGTCTTCGGCGGCGTCGACTACGGCATGGGCTCGTCCCGCGACTGGGCCGCGAAGGGCACCGCCCTCCTCGGCATCCGCGCCGTCGTCGCGCAGTCCTTCGAGCGCATCCACCGCTCCAACCTCCTCGGCATGGGCGTGCTGCCCCTCGAGTTCGCCGACGGCAAAAACGCGTCTTCGTACAACCTCGACGGCACCGAGACCTTCGACCTCGAAGGCCTCTCCAGCCCGATCAAGCCGAAGACCCCGGTGACGCTCGTCATCCGTCGCGCCAACGGCACGGTCGACAAGGCCGCGCTCGTCGCCCGCATCGATACTGCGATCGAAGGCGAATACTACCGCCACGGCGGCATCCTCCCCTACGTCCTCCGCCAGATCCTGAAGTAAGCCGGGCGACAGGCGAAACCAAGGGCGGCTCCGCACGGAGCCGCCCTTTTTCATATCTTGCCCCGGACAGACGCCGCGTCTAATCCTCGGTCATGGAAATCGGCGTCATCAACGGACCTAACCTCGACCGACTCGGCAAGCGCGAGCCGGAGGTCTACGGCACCCAGACGCTCGGCGACCTCGAGAAACTCATCGAGAAGCACGCCAAGGCCGCCGGCGCGAAGACCCGTTTCTTCCAGTCCAACCACGAAGGCGAGATCATCGACACGATCGCGAAGTGGGCCGACAAGGGCGTGAAGTTCCTGGTCATCAACCCGGGAGGCCATACCCACGTCTCGGTCGCCCTCCGCGACTGCATCGCCGGCAGCGGCATGCGCGCCGTCGAGGTGCACATCTCGAACATCTACAAGCGCGAGGAATTCCGCCACAAGTCCGTCACGGCCTCCGCCTGCGAGGGCGTGATCACCGGACTGGGCTTCGAGGGCTACCTGCTCGCGGTCGACTTCCTGGTCGCCAAGGCGGCGGCGAAGCCGACCAAGGCTAAGAAGGCGAAGAAGAAGTAAGCTGCGCGCTGAATGGAGGACTGAGTTGAGGGCTGCATTGAGGCCTGAGTGGAGGGCTGAATGGATGAGGTCCAAGCAGCCACCCGAAGCTGATGGCCGATGGCCGAAATGCTGACGCCTGGGTGGCTGAGGCCCCGAGGGCCGTCACCCGTCACCCGAGAATGGTTGCAATAAGTGGCGATCCAGCAGGGTCGAAGCGGGAGAGGTCGCACTCAGGCCGGAGCGCCGTGTCTTCGCAGAGATAGGCGGCCATCTCGTCGGCCATCGCCGGCGCCCAGACGGTGCCGCGCGGCCCGAGCCCGTTGAACAAGTAGGTACGCGACTGCGTGGGATGCGCCCCCATGAACGGATAGTTGTCCGACGTGCAGGGCCTGACGCCGGCGATGTGCGCGGTGACCTCGACCGCGACGTCATGGCCGAAGTATCCCCGGAACCGGCCGAGGAGCTTGGCCCGCTGTGGTTCGGTCGGCGTCTCGTCGAGCTGATCCCACTGCCAGTTGGTCCCGGTGCGCCACACGCCCTGCCCCAGCGGCAATGCCCAGCCTTCGCGGTTCAGGATGAAGGGCTTGGACTCGACGGAGGCCTTCAAGGTCAGCGCCTCGCCCTTGGCGGGCTGCCACGGGAGATACTTGAACGGGCCGCGCTGCGCGGACTTGTAGCCGTCGCAATAGACGATGGCGCCGGCGCGGACCTCGCGCCACACGACACCTTCGGCGCCGACGACGACGTCCGCCGGATCGAAGGCCGCTTCGGTCAGGCTGCCGGTCGCATGCAATGCGGCGCGCATGTCGGCGAGCAGCCTGGGGAGGTCGACCCACGCGCCGTTCATCAGGGCGCCGCCGAAGCCGTCGGTGAGCTCGGCGCCGAGTTCGCCCCGGCTCGTGGTGACCTGGGCGATGAACGGCCGGCAGCTTGCGCACTCGGCCCGCTTGAGCCCCTTGGCCCGCTGCTCCTCATCGACGAACATCCGATAGACCTGCGCCGGACGGAAGACGCCGAGCTCGGTCAGCCGGGCCTGCGCCAAGGCGAAGAGCGCCGGGTAGTCCTTGGTCAGGGTGAAGCGACGTCCCGTCAGCGGCGTCATCAGGCCGGCGGCCACCTGCGAGGAGGAAGACTTCCAGCGGTCGTCCACGACATGGACGGTGCGGCCGCGACGCAGGAGCTTGCGGGCGAGCAATGAGCCCGCCAGGCCTTGGCCGACGATCAAAAAATCAACCTGCATCACCGGAAGCAGACGCAGGTCGAAGGAAGGTCAACTTTCGGCGGGGTTTTATCAGAAACCGACCGCGTTCTTGGTGCCCTGCTGGGTCACGATCTTCTCCTCGGTCCAGACGGCGACGCCCCGCTTGACCTCGACCAGGGTGAGCTGGAACACGAAGGAGCTCTGGCGGGTGCTGCCGGCGTTGCTGCGGTCCTCGAGGATCTTGCCCTTGAGCACATATTCGGCCTTCGGACGGGCGGCGCTGTCGGCGGCCGGCTCGTTGTCCAGCAAGGTCACCCGGCCGGCGTTGACGAGCGGCACGGTGATCTTGGAGAGCAGCAAGGAGGTGTCGAAGTTGTCGGCGGTGTCGTTGGTGATCGTGCCGAGCCGGAGGACCGGCGCGCCCTTGGAGAAGGACGGCGACGAGACCATGGACTGGAGCATCTGGGAGCCCGCGGTGGCGAAGTCCTGGATGTTCACCTTGTCGAGGCTGACGACGAGCTCGCGGCCCTGTGGGTCCTTGTAGGTGGCGGGCGTGCCACAACCGACGATGAAGAGGACGCAGGCGAGGAGGGAGAGCTTGTTCATGGGAGGGTTCAGCGGGTGATGAGGCGGAGTCGGCACTCGGCGGACGAAGCCTTGAGGGCGGTCGCGGTGACGGTGGTGAGGGCGCCGGGCTCGAGCGGGGTGACGATCCAGTTGGGCTGGGACTCGGTCACGGTACCGTCGGCGGCGAGCCACTCGAAGCTGACGTTGATGGTCTGGCGCAGGTAAGAGCCATTGCGCAGGTCGAACTGGACACGGGTGTAGCCGCCGTCGGTCTTGGACTTACGCGCGGCGAGGAGCTCGATCTTGTTGCCGATGCGGGCGTCGTTGAGCTGCGTGGTGAAGCCGCCCTCCGGACGCGTGGTGGCGTAGTTCACGGCGTCGGGCGGGGTCAGGCCGCGCTCGATTCGATCACCCGTCTCGAGGACGGTGGAGCATCCGGTCAGCAGGCAGAGGACGAGAAGAGGCAGGAGGGTTTTCATGGGACGAGAGGGGTGCAGCGCAGGACGATGGAGAGATTTTCCTGCGTGGACTTGAGGCTTACAAGCAGAACCTTGCCCGCCGGGAGCGTCACGGAGGCCTCCGGATGGCCCGGCACGCTCAGTTTCTGCCCCGGACGAGCCTCCAGCCGGGCCACCGAGAATCGGGCGGGCAGACCCGACCAGTTGCGGAGGTCGGCCTTGGTGGTGCCGACGGTATACACGGCGGTCCCGACCTTGGTCGCGATCGACCAGAGCAACGCGCCGGTGCCCGAATTCTGGCGGTTAGCCGCCTCTTCCGAGGACTTGTTGATCAGGTAGCTGGCGGTGGCCTTGACGGCCGCGGAGGTGAAGGCCTGTGCTTTGATGCCCGGCAGGGCCGCCTCGAAGTGCTTCGCGATGAGGGCGTCCGGGCGGCTGGCCAGGGTCAGCGCGACGTCCTGGGAGTCTAATTTGAGCTTCAGATGGTAATTCAGTCCCGAGGGACGGATGGCCGGCAATGCGACGCTCACGTAAGGCACGCGCGAAGACACGACGAACAACGGGATGTCGACCCGCTGCTGATACCACTCCGGGCACATCCCCGTCTCGGCGATGACGTAGACGATGGTCCCCTGCCCTGCGCCGGCGGGAGCCTCGGCGTCGTGCAGATCGCGGCGAAAGACCTCGTTGGCGCCGTTGAGCTGCGTCGCCGCGAGCAGCTCCTTGCGCGCCTTTTCGCGGTCGGACGGATCCTGGCCGAGACGCAGGAAGTACATGCCCTGCAGCCAATGACTGAAGGCGTCGTCATAGGAGCCCTCGGCGGTGAGCCCGACGAGGTTCTCCTCAATCATCTCCAACCCGTCGCGGGTGGCCGGATCGGCGGAGGCCTTGGCGACGTCATACTTGTCATCGGCCTTGGGCTTCACGTAAAGCGCGCCTGTGCCGAAGGCCTGCTGGACGAAGCGCAGACGGGCCATGCTCACGCGGGCGCCGTTGACGTCGCCCAATTCGAGGCGGTTCAGGGCCTGGTAGGTGGAGGCGTAAATGCGGTCGGCCGGCTTTGGGCGGTAGGCTTCGGCGTAGGCACTGGTGAACGCCCCCACGGTCGCGTCGCTGACGGAGAAACCCGGGCGCTCTTCTTCGGCCCGGAAAGAGGCCTCGACCTGCTCGAAAAGCCGGGCGCTTTCCTTCAACTTGCCCTCGGCGCGAAGCGCCGTCGCGGCGTCAAGTTTCCAGACCAGGGCGTCCTTGGGTCCGTCGTCCGCGAAATTCTGAGCGACGGTCGCCGCGGTGGCGTAATCCCCTTCCTCCATCGCCGTACGCACGCGCGGACCGCGGTCGACATAGGTCGCGCAACCGGTCAGGGCGAGCAGCAGGATGGCGGGAAGCGAACGCACGGAAACGTCACGAGGAGACTACCCTGCCTGAACCACAAGTAAAGGATGCTCAGGCCAGGCCGAGCCAGCGGGCGCCCAGCCAGAGCCAGGCCGGCGTGACCAACGGGCAGCAGAGCATCGTGATGACCGAGCAGCGCAGGGAGACCATGACCTCGCCCTTGAACATCTCCACGATGAGGAAGGTGAAGATGCCGCAGGGCATCGCCGCCTGGACGAGCATGACCTTGCGCAGGGACTCGTCGGCGACGAAGTAACCGACCGTCGCCAGCACCAGCAACGGCATGACCAGCCAGCGGACGGCCATCACCCCGAAGGAGACGGGGGCGTCGGAGACCAGGCGGAAGTCCTTGATGATCTCGTGTAGGTAGATGCCCGTGAGTAGCGTCCCGATCGGGATGGCGCATTCGCCGATGGCGTGGCAGAGGTCGCTCGCGAAGACGATCGGGGCGCTCTTGCCGAAGCCCGCGAAGTTGATCGCCAGCGCCACGAACAGCGCGACCGTCATCGGCTGCAGCAGCTTCTTGAGCCCCTTGCGCAGGGACTCCCCGGAAAGGATCGCGACCCCGACCGTCCAGACCGCGGCTTCGACGCCGACGTTATGCACCAGCAGCACGCCGATGACGTCCTTGTCGAAGAGCGCCGCCGTGACCGGGATGCCGAGGTAGCCGAAGTTATTGACCCCGGCGGAAAACGCGAAGGTCCGGCGGGCCGTGCCGGCCGGGACTTTGCAGAGAGCGCCGATGGCCGTCGCGACAGCATAACCGGTCACGATCATCAGGAAACCGGCACCGAGATACAGCAGCGCCTGCGAGCCGGAGGCGATGAGCGGATTGCCGCTCACCCGGGAGAAGATCATCGCCGGAAAGAAGACCCAGATGATCATCCGCATCAGCGGCTGGCGGGCATGCGCGCCCACCCAGCCCTGGCGGGCCATGAACCAGCCGAGCAGGATCAGCAGCCCGAGACGGGTGATGGCCAGCGCGACGTCGGCGGAGAGGACGGTCATGGACGAGGCCGACTATTCCCAGCGCGAAGAATGGGGAAAGCGTATTCTCGCGCTATTGCGGTTAGCGGTTGGCGGTTAGCGGATAGGAAAAGACCTCACGCCACCAAACCCCAACATCTCCGAGCCCCTGCCCACCTTTTGAATTTCCGACTGTTATCGCATTCAACCGCTACCACCTCCACCACTCTCCCCTCCCTGTTTGGCGTTCATTCTAACCGCCAGCCGCTGACCGCAAACCGCCTCCACCTTCGCCTTTCCGCCCCCTCCCGCTTTGGCGTTCTTTCCAACCGCCAACCGCTACCACCTCCGCATCCATCCTCCATCATCCATCGTTCATCCTTAATCATCCATCGTCCATCCTCCATCACAGCGGCCTTCGCCACCCCCCCTTGACAATCCGGGAGGGTTGAGGATAATTACCCCGTTCCTTCTCAGTCGGATCCCGCAAATGACCGACGTCTCATTTCGGGGGTGTTCCGGATTCGATTCCCGCCAAGATATCGCGACGGCATGCAGAGGGTAGTCGGTGACCTCTTAAATCCCACTGGCAGCACTATAACTGCTAAAAACACCATCACGTTCGAGAACGACAACGTTCTCGCGCTCGCTGCCTAAGTACAGCGACGAGCCCCAGGGCGCGCCTGCAGTCCTGGATCAGCTCGGTTAACGTGGGCGATCCCCTCCTTTAGCTGTTATCTCCGGGGTAAGTGAGAATACAGATAGGTCGCACGGGTGCTCATCCCCAAACGCGATCGAAATCAACGATGAAGCTACGCATGTAGAAGTTACGACGTAAGGGTAGGAAGACGTGGGTTCGACTCCCACCACCTCCACCATTTGAGAAGGACCAGCCTGCGACCACCCGGTCGCAGGCTTTCTGTGTTGGCTCAGCGCCGAGGACGCACGAGCACGAGCTGGCCGATGCGGTCCTCCGCGATCCAGCGGATGCTGCCAGGAATCCGCGGCGTGAAGAAGTTGTCGATGACGCCGACGTAATGGGCGCCGACGACCTCGGCACGACCGACCCCGACCACCTGATGTCCCCAACTGAGCTCAGGCTTGCGCGGCAAGAGCACCACGCAGGAGACCAGCACGGGACGTCCGGCGGAAAGTTCGGCGCCGACAACCCAGCGGTCATAGCCCGAAAGCGCGACGTCGACGTC
>JBJTAX010000021.1:0-5960 GCA_046091055.1 Verrucomicrobiota bacterium
GCGCACCTCGCGGTCGTCGGCGCGCATCACGTCAATGGCGTGGCCGAGCTGCACACCCGCCTCCTGCGCGCGCATCTCTTCCCGGGTTTCAACGAACTCTGGCCGCGCAAGCTCGTCAACGTCACCAACGGGGTCACGCCGCGCCGCTGGGTCCGCGGGTGCAATCCGGACCTCGGGGCGCTCTGCGACGAGGTCGCCGGGCCGGGCTGGGAAGCCGACCTCGGCCGTCTCCGCAAGCTCGACGCGCTCGCCGATCGGCCGGCGTTCCAGGACCGTTTCCTCGCCATCAAGCGAGCGAACAAGGTCCGTCTCGCCGCCCGCATCAAGGAACTCGTCGCCGTGGACGTATCGCCCGACGCGCTCTTCGACGTGCAGATCAAGCGCCTGCATGAGTATAAGCGCCAGCACCTGAACCTGCTGCATATCCTGCACCTTTACCGCCGCATCCTCAACGAGCCGAACGGCCAGTTCACGCCACGCGTCTGCGTCTTCGGCGCCAAGGCCGCGCCCGGCTACGCCCTCGCCAAGCACATCATCCATGCCATCAACCGCGTCGCCGCCGTCATCAACGCCGACGAGCGCGTGCGCGGTCTCCTCAAGGTCGTGTTCCTCCCGGACTATCGGGTCTCCCTCGCCGAGCGCATCATCCCGGCGGCCGACCTTTCCGAGCAGATCTCCACCGCCGGCAAGGAAGCCTCGGGTACGGGCAACATGAAGCTCGCCCTGAACGGAGCGGTCACGATCGGCACCCACGACGGCGCCAACGTCGAGATCGCCGAGGAAGTCGGCGACCAGAACATCTTCATCTTCGGCCTCAAGGTCGAGGAGGTCGAGCAGCTGTGGGCTTCCGGGTACGATCCGCGCGCGGTGCTCGCGGCCGATCCGGAGCTCGCCTCGCTCCTCGACTGGCTCCGATCCGAGACCTTCACCCCGGAGCAGCCTGGCGCGCTCGCCCCGGTGGTCGACTCGCTCGTCGCGGGCGGCGACCCCTACCTGGCGCTGGCGGACTTCCGCAGCTACGTCGACGCGCAGGAGAAGGCCGCCCAGGCCTTCCTCGACCGTCGCCGCTGGGCCGCCATGGCCATCCGCAACGTCGCCCGGTGCGCGAAATTCTCCTCCGATCGCTCCATCGCCGACTACGCGAAGGTCATCTGGAAGACGAAATCCCTGCCGATTCCGCGTTAAGATGGGGTTGAGCTCCGCCGTATGATTCCCCAATCTACGGGGGTCTTGCGGCTCCTCGGTTCCATCATCCTCTTCACCGCTCTGCTCGCGGCCGCCGGGTCGTGCGCCGCGCCCCTTCCTGCCGGGGTGAAGAAGATGGGGGTCGTCATCACGGCGGAGGGCGGCATCGAAGGCACCCAGGTCTATCGCTATGACGCCGACGGTCGTCCGATGGACGGCACGCCGGCCAAGGCCAAACCGGTCGGCGGAGCCGCGCTGCCGCCGTCGCCGTCGATGGCCTCGCCCGCCGTCGGCGCTCCCAAGGCCGCGCCGGCCCCGGCCGCCGCTCCGGCTTTCAAGACCGCCGACGGCCGCACGGTGCCGTTCGCCCTTTCGCCGGGGCAAGGGGCGAAGTCCGTCGACGGCGCGGTGGACTTCGACGCCGGCCTCAGAAGGGCCGCCAAGTCGAGCGGCCTGCTGGGCGAACGCTTCGAGACCGGCATGGCGCCGGTCGGCAAGGAGCAGGTGTACTCGCGCAACAACCTCCTCACGCTCGACACCTGGCATGGTCGTTACGACAGCATCGGCCGCAAGAAGGCGGAGGTCGAAGTGACGGACACCTTGGACGCGCCGGTGCGCGCTAAGGACATGATCGAAGTGAAGTCCATCGACCGATCCAACGCCTCCCTCGACGGCACCAAGGCGGAGATCGGGCGGTGGGAAGAGCGCATGGGCGTCGAAGCCAATACGCGTTACGCCGGCGTGCGCTCGGCGTGGGAAGGCCGTCTCAACCAAGGCCCGAAGACCGTGGACCAGCTATCGATGCAGGATATCAACCGCTACCAATTCCGCCGTAATCGTTCCGACGAGCCGGGGCTGCCTACCGTCAAGCCGGGCTCGGATGCGGTCAAGACCACTGGCGGAACGAAGTAATCGGCGGGAAATGAGGCAATAACCCTGCGTTTTAACCTCGCAGGTCCGGTGGGGGGTTTTAGTCCTAGGCCCTTAACTTCATGAGCGAAGCTCAGCCCAGACCCGCCCCGAGCGGCATCAGCGACCTCGAGGTCAAGGACGGCCAGATCATCTTCGACTCGGTCTGGTCCAGCCTGGAGCGCGAGTTCGGCCGGGAGAAACTGGCCTTCCCGCGCGAGATCTTCTGGCTCAACGGAGCCCCCGGCGCCGGCAAGGGCACGAACACGGCGTTCATCCTCCAGTATCGCGACTATGCCGCCGACCCGATCGTGGTGAGCGACCTGCTCTCGAGCCCCGAGGCTAAGAAGCGCATCGACGCCGGCATGCTCGTCGGCGACCGCGAGGTCGTGGAGATCCTCTTCCGCAAGCTGCTCTCCGCCGAATATGAGAGCGGCGCGATCGTCGACGGCTTCCCGCGCTCGATGGTGCAGGTGGAGTGCCTCAAGCACCTCTTCGCCCGGCTCAACGACCTGCGCACGGAATTCCGCGGCACGCCGCACGGCCCGCGCTTCCCCAAGCCGCACTTCCACATCCTCGTCCTGTTCGTCGACGAGAACGAGTCCGTCCGCCGCCAGCTTAAGCGCGGCCAGGAGGCCCTCGCCCAGAACGAGAAGGCCGCCCGCGAAGGCGGTCCGCTCGCCGAGGTCCGCAAGACCGACCTCACCGCCGAGGCCGCCCGCAACCGCTACCGCGTCTTCACGGAGCGCACCGACGAGCCGCTGCAGTCGCTGCGGGACATCTTCCACTACCACTTCATCAACGCGCAGGGTTCGCTGCCCGAGGTCCAGGCCCGCATCATCAAGGAGCTCCAGTACCAGAGCTCCCTCGAGCTGTCGGAAGAGACGTACGACCTCATCTCCCCGATCCCGCTGGCCTCGCAGATCGTCCAGCACGCCCGGCAGGACCTCGTCCGCCGCCTCGACGACAACTCCGAGCGCAACGCCGAGGTCTTCCGTCAGGTCATCGAACTGATCCAGACGAAGTTCCTGCCGATCATCCGCGCCCACGCGATCTCCGGCCAGGCGCACGTCAACATCGAGACCCCGGTCTTCGACGACCCCCTGGCGATCTCGATGTTCATCGACATCTTCTCCGAGCGCGGCTTCCACGCCGTGGTCGACCAGCACCGCATCGAGATCCCCGAGACCATCGTCGCCGGCACCGGCAAGGTGATCACGCGCGTCAAGAAGGTCTGGCGCGTGTCGATCCGCTTCGAGGGCTCCGAGATCCGCCGCGGCGGCGCCTGAGCCTCGCGTTCCCGCACTGCTTCGTCGGCGCGGTGGGCGGCTTCAGGCGACGCCGCGCCCCCTGTTCATTCCTTGAGAAGTCCGACCATGGCCCGGCCCATCGCCTCGCCCACGGCCATGTAGGTCTCGGCGGTGCCGTTATAGTGGCTGTTGCCCGAGCCGCCTTTGGACAGCGGGTGCGCGTAGACCGTCGCGACTTTGCCTTTGAATTCAGGGTATTTGCCGGAAGCGCCGTCGACCGCCAGTTGGGCGTCGAGGATACGGCCGCCGTTGCCGGAGGATCCTTTCGTGGCTTCGCCCAGCGTCGCTAGGACGAACTTGGCCTGCGGGGCCTCGAAATCCTTGCGCAGCTGCTTGATGAAACGGACGAGGTTGGCCTCGTAGGCGGCGGCGTGCCCGGCGTTGCCGCCGTCCTTCTCACCCTGCCAGAAGAAGAAGCCCGCTACCTCGTAGCTTTGCGCTCCTGGGCAGTGCTTAGGGAACTCCGCCAGGATCTTCTTCGCGTTGGCCATGTCGTCGTCGTATTGTTTCCCAGCGTACCATTCGATGGGCTTACCCTTCTTATCGAGCCAGGCCGCGGGGGGAGGCGTTTCGACGCCTTTCATCGGGTCGGCCGGCCAGACGTCGGGCTTTTCCTTGTAGGCCGCATGGACCTTGCCTTCGAACAGAGTGCGCCCGCTGCCGGGAGGCAGCAGGTCCCAACCGAGGCTGCGATTGCCGATGCAGCTCTTGAGGAGCATCGCGGTCGCGGGCAAGGCGTCTCCCAGCGGATGACCGATGCCGTATTCAGGTCCGAGGGTGCGTCCGCCGACCTTGAGCCACTCGTCGTTGAAGATCTGCATGTTCCCGCCGCGGCCGACCATCACGCGCACGTGACGCACGTCCTCGCGCGCTTTCCACGCGCCTTGCGCATCGACGAGATAGGGGAAGAGCTTCTTCTCTTTCACCGCGTACTCGAGCGAGCCTTCGCGGCCGGAGACCTTGCCCAGACCGACCATGTTGGACTGGCCCATCAGGATGAAGACCTGGACGGGCTCCTTGGCGCCGTTCTGCGGCCACGCCGTCGTAGCGCTCAGGAGGAACAAGCAGGCGAGGAAGGAACGCATGGGCTTATTTGGAGTTCTTCAGGAAACCTTCGGCCCCCATCCATTCGCCGGCGGTCTTGGTCCAGCCGTCGACCGGGAATTTCGTCTGGCGCGTGCCGAAGCCGTGGCCGCCCTTGGAGTACACGTGGATCTCGGCCGGAAGGTTCTGGCGCTTGTATTCGAGGTAGAGGCGGGCGGCTTCGATCGGGTTGGCGCCGTCGTTGTGGGCTACCCCGAAGTAGCAGGGCGGGGCGTCGGACGGGACGCTGAAGCCCTCGCGGACCTTGGTCTTGTCCTCCTTCTCGAGGAAGCCGCCGCCGTAGACGAAGATCGTGAAGTCCGGTCCGCGCGGGTCGTCGACGCCGGGCTTCTGTTCGTAGGTGCGGGGCGTGCGGTCCCAGGAGGCGTGGCCGACGAGGTTGGCGCCGGCGGAGAAGCCGATCACGCCGACGCGCTTCGGGTCGATGTTCCATTCCTTGGCGTGGGCGCGGACGAGGCCGAGCGAGCGCTGGAGGTCCTGGACGGGGAAATCGTGCGGCAGCGCCTCGTCCGCGGTCGGGGTGCGGTAGCGCAGGAGCACGGCCGTGACGCCGATGCGGTTGAGCCATTCGCAGACACCGGCGCCCTCGTTCTTGGTCGAGAGGAACCAGTAGCCTCCGCCCGGACAGACGATGACCGCGGCGCCGTTCGGGTTGGCGGCCGGGTAGACCGTGATTGAAGGCTCGTTGATGAAGGTCTCGTGGCCGGCGTAGCTGCCCTTCGGGCCGATGCGCTCGAGCACCGTCTTGGACGGCGCGACGCGCTTGCCCGGGACGCCTTCGGGCCAGAGGGGCAGGACGGTTTCGGCGGCGGAGGCGGTCGCCGCCAAGGCTAGGATGCCTGCGAGGAATAGTTTCATGGGGTCACTTCGTAAGGGAGAGCTTCGCGATGGCTGTGTCTGCCTCATCCGCTTGTCCGTCCGGTGTGGCTTCGATTCCGGACACGGTGATCGTGAGCAGTCGGTTGTCGTCAAGAGGCACGAAGTAGGCCACGTTTTTTGAACTCA
This sequence comes from Verrucomicrobiota bacterium, assembly GCA_046091055.1. Lineage (GTDB taxonomy): Bacteria > Verrucomicrobiota > Verrucomicrobiia > Opitutales > UBA953 > UBA953. Next base: position 5,514 of record JBJTAX010000021.1, read on the forward strand.
TGCCATTAGGCAGGATACGCGCCCGGTATTTGACGCGTTCCATCGAAACGCCATTGGCGTTCTTGATTTCTTTCCGTTCCGTCGCCTTGAAGCCGGGCATGTTTTTCTCCATGAAGGAGAGGCTGCCGTCGGTCATCTCGGACAGTTTCATCTTCGCGGACAGGGCCTCCTCGATGAAGACGATATTGCAGGCGAAGCCTTGGACGGGGGTTGGGTGGAACATCGCGTTCTCCCGAAGCCCGATGTTCTCTCCCGGGACGTTTCGCCACCCCGTTGGCACGGGCACCGAGTAGCGTTTTGTCGATGAGACGTAGATCGAGGCTCCGTTTTCGAGGTTGGTCGGGAGCCGCGTTTTCGTTTCGGCAGCGGTGGCGGTGGTCGCCAAGACCAGGAGCAGGAGCGTGAGGAGGCGCATCGGGGTAAGGCTAGGACAGCACACCTCGACGG
>JBJTAX010000022.1:0-3854 GCA_046091055.1 Verrucomicrobiota bacterium
CTCGGCGAAGAGACCCGGAAGCTGGCGTTGGACCTCGCGGGCGGCGACGAGAAGCAGCTCGGCCAGGCCTTCCGCAACGGGATGGCCAACCCGGCCACGCAAGAATTGTTCACCCGTGGGCGCGCCCTCGGCGAGGCGATGCGTGCGGCGGAGACCGATGCCGAACGTACCGCCCTGGAAGGCGAAGTGGCCGCGCTCCGCGACGAAGGCATGGGCCTGCTCAAGGCGGAACTCGCGAAGATCGACGCCGCCGCGAACGGACAGTCCGCGCCCGCCCCGGCTGCCCCCGCGCCGGTCATCCCCGCGCAGGGCTTGATGTGATGCGCACTCGCCGGGACAGGCCTATGACAGGCTCCCGGTCGACGAGGTATTGCGGCTAGCCAGCTCTTCCCGCAGCCTCACCCCATGCTCGGAGCCATCGCTGGCGACATCATCGGGTCGGTCCACGAATTCAGCCGGAACGAAGACGCGGGCTTCCCGCTCTTCGCCGAGAAGTCCTGCCCGACCGACGACTCGCTGCTCACCTGGGCGGTGGCGGAGACGATCCTCCGCGGCGAACGCGACTATAAGCCGCGGCTCGTCGGCATGGTCGGCTACTACGAGAAGAACGGCCACCTCGCGCCGCTGTCGGCGGCCTTCGGCGGCGGCTTCAGCGGCTGGGTCTACGACGGAGCTCCCGGCGAACGGGATTCCTTCGGTAACGGCTCCGCCATGCGCGTCTCCCCCGTGGCCTGGGCGTTCGACGATCTCGAGACCGTGCTCGAACACGCCACGCTGAGCGCCCGCCCCTCGCACGCGCACCCCGAGGGGCTGAAGGGAGCCCAGGCGGTCGCGGCGGCCGTCTGGACCGCGCGCAAATACCGGAACCCGGCGGCCGTGCGGGCCGTGGCGGAGAACTTCTACGGCCCCTTGCCTGAGCTGGCGGAGATCCGGAAGCACCATACTTATGACGAGACCTGCCAAGGCTGCGTGCCAGCATGCCTCGCCATCGCCGTCGGGACGCCCGATTACGAATCCGCGGTGCGCTTTGCCTGCTCCATCCGCGGGGATGCCGACACCTTGGCCGCCATCACCGGCTCGATCAGCCAAGCCCTCTGGGGCGTGCCTAAGGCCATCCGGGAAGAATCCTTGGCCATCGCCGCCCGCTATTACCCCGGGATGGAGCAGACGGTAGCCGAGTTCGAGGCGAAATTCGGCGGACACTAATGATCATCAAGTATTTAGGTCTGACCACTTGACAGTGAACAAGTTTTCATCGAACATGCGTTCACTATGGAAGCATTGACCAAGAAGCAGCGGGCCATCCTAGACTACATGAAGGCCCATGTATCCGAGCACTCTTATTGGCCGAGCATCCGCGACATCCAGGCCAAGTTCCGCTTTGCCTCGACCAATGCGGTCTTCGGCCACCTCCAAGCTCTCGAGCGCAAGGGCGTCCTCCAGCGCATCCCCGGCGCCGCCCGCGCCTACAAGATCGTCCCGGAAGTCCTCGGAGACACCTCCGAGACCGTCATCCGCTACGAAGGCCCCGGTGACGACGCCATCCCCTTCGAGAACGTGAAGTTCGCCGGCTCCCTCGCGGCGGGTTTCCCTGACCACACGGAATCTTCCGGCGTCCTGGATGCGATGCAGGTCCCGCTCGCCGCCAACGCCCGTCGACGGGCGCCGGAGTCCTTCGCCCTCCGCGTCCGCGGCGACTCCATGATCGATGCCGACATCAACGACGGCGACACGGTCATCGTCGAACCCGGCACGCCGAAGCATGGCGATATCGTCGCCGCGCTCATCGACGGCGAAACGACCCTCAAACGCCTGATCAAGCAGGGCGCGAAGGTCTACCTCAAGGCCGAGAACGCCAACTACCCCGACCTGATCCCCTCCACTTCCCTTACGATCCAAGGAATCGCGAGGTCGGTGATGAAGCGGATCTGAAGGCCGGTCGGAAGCTTCAGTCCTTCGTCAGAACCAGCAAGACATCGGAATAAGCGAGGTCCAGCTTCCGGGTGGAGTCCAAGTCGTAATGGAAATCATGGCAGGCGAGCAGCTTGAGCGAGGGAACCTTGGCCAATAGCGACTTGAGCTCGGCGGGCGAGTAGGTCCGGAAACCCCAGAGGGTCTCCTCGATGCGGGTCTTACCCTTTTCGGTGATACGCATGAGGGTGCGCATGGCCTCGGTGCGGGATTTGCGATCGGCCGGGGCGGACCAGGTGTCGCTGACCACGCGGATGCCGGGCTTACGGCCGATCCAGCGCTCATGGTCGGGCGGGCTGTGCTTATAATCGGTCAGGTGCAGTCCGAGGAGCAGCAGCCCGCCCGGCCGGAGGGCCGCGGCCATGCGGCGCAACGCGCTCACCGCGCCCGCCTCGGTATCGACATACTTGAAGGTGCTGACGAAGCAGTGGGCGACGTCATAGCGGGCGCCCTTCGGCACCGTGAAGTCCTGCAGGCGATCGCGCCACACCCTGCCCTTCAGCCCCTTGGCCTTGAGGCGATCCTTCGCGAAGGCGATCTGATGGCGGTTCAGGTCGAAGCCATGGACGAGGTGTCCGCGGGCCGCAAGCGACTCGAGCAACCGCCCGGAACCGCACGCGGGCTCGAGGACGCGCATGGGGCCGTCGAGCCTCGACCCGTGCCGCTTCATGATGCCCTCGATGAACCGGGTCTCCTTCTTCGTGTAATCCGCATACACCATGTCGTAGTATAACGGGGAGTCATACCAGGCCGTGGAGGATTGCTTAGGAGATGACAAAGGTGTCAGCGGTTGGCGGATAGCGGATAGCGGCTGGCAACGGCAGCAGCGGGACAAGTTAAACCACGCGATAAGAGGCGAATCAACAAGCAGAGGAGGTCAGCGGTCAGAGGCCGGGACCAGGATTTCCTCCCAACCGCCAACCGCCAACCGCTAACCGCCACCACCTAAAACCCATCACTGATAGATCTCCCCGCCCTTTTCGCGGAACTCCTTGGACTTTGCCTCCATACCCTTGGCGAGCGCGTCGGCTTCGGAGACGCCTTGGGCGTCGGCGAACTTGCGGATGTCATCCGAGATGCGCATGGAGCAGAAGTTCGGGCCGCACATGGAGCAGAAGTGGGCGGTCTTGGCCGATTCCTGCGGCAGGGTCTCGTCGTGGTATTCCTGGGCGCGCTCGGGGTCGAGGGCCAGGGCGAACTGGTCGGGCCAGCGGAACTCGAAACGGGCCTTGGAAAGCGCGTTGTCGCGGATCTGCGCCGCGGGATGGCCCTTGGCGAGGTCTGCGGCGTGGGCGGCGATCTTGTAGGCGATGACGCCCTCGCGGACGTCGTCCTTGTTGGGCAGGCCGAGGTGCTCCTTCGGGGTCACGTAGCAGAGCATCGCCGTGCCGTACCAGCCGATCATCGCGGCGCCGATGGCGGACGTGATGTGGTCGTAGCCCGGGGCGACGTCGGTCGTGAGCGGCCCGAGCGTGTAGAACGGCGCCTCGTGGCACCACTCCAGCTGCTTGTCCATGTTCTCCTTGATCATGTGCATCGGCACGTGGCCGGGGCCTTCGTTCATGACCTGCACGCCGCGCTCCCAGGCGCGCGTGGTGAGCTCGCCCTGGGTCTTCAGCTCGGCGAACTGGGCCTCGTCGTTGGCGTCGGCGATCGAGCCGGGACGGAGGCCGTCGCCGATGGAGAAGCTGACGTCATAGGCGGCCATGATGTCGCAGATGTCGTCCCAATGCGTGTAGAGAAAGTTCTCCTTGTGGTGCGATAGGCACCACTTCGCCATGATCGAGCCGCCGCGGGAGACGATGCCGGTGACGCGTCGGGCGGTCAGCGGGATGTAGGCCAGGCGCACGCCGGCGTGGATGGTGAAGTAGTCGACGCCCTGC
>JBJTAX010000023.1:0-13981 GCA_046091055.1 Verrucomicrobiota bacterium
GGCACGGCCGGCGCCCGTGAGCGAACGTTCGTCGGCGACGACGATGACCTCCGTGCCGGGCGACTTCAACGCATGGTCGACGAGGGCCTTGGCGAGCGCGTCGGCGGCGATGGGCTTGCCCTCGAGGTAGAGCCTGCCGTCCCGGTCGACGCCGACGACGAGCGACGCGGCCTCGGCGCCGGTCGTGCCCGCCGAGGCCGTGGGCGGCACGATGGCGAGCGCGCGGGTCTGTTCGAAGCGACCGCTCAGGAGCAGGACGAAATTGAGCAGCACCATCTCGTCGATGAGCGGCACGACGTTGATGTCGGCGCGGCGGCGGCGCGGCACGATCAGGCTCATCGGCGGCGGGCTTCGAGCGCCTCGACCAGCACGTCGAGCCGCGAAGAAAGGACTTCGAGACGGCGGCCCAGCCAGTTGGCGGCGATGAGCGCGGGGATCGCGACGCAGAGCCCGATCATCGTGGTGCTGAGCGCGAGGCCCACGCCGCGCGTCAGCGTCTGGGCCTCCGGCAGGCCCTGTTCCGGGAAGAGCGAGGCGAGGCCGGCGACCGTGCCGAGCAGGCCGAGCAAGGGCGCGGCGGCGACGACGCTGTCGAGCAGGTGGAGGCCGCGCTGCAGCCGGTTCAGTTCATGACGGGCCCAGGCCTTGAGCGCTTCGCCGGAGGCGCCGTCCTTCCAGCGTTGGACCAGGCGCCCGGCGACGGACTCGCCGTCGGCGGCGCCCACTTGCTCGAGCTGGCCGGAGAGCACCGCCTTGAGCACGGCGGCCGGGGCGACCCGCTCCGCCCGCAAGGCCAAGGCCCGTTCGACGATCAGATACACCGCGAGAAAGGAGCAGAAGCCGAGTGGCCAGATGAAAACGCCCGCGCCTTGGATTAGGGTTTGCACCCTAGTAGCGTCCAAGAACCCCCAAAGGTCGCAAGCCCGCTCTTTATTGCGGTTTAAACGACTGTTTTATGATTTTAAATGAATTTTTATGAATTAATTCTTCTTTTTGGAACCACGGTCAAAAACCTATCCTTTGACTTCCCCCTAGGGGGGATTACTGTGGATTTACCCCCATTTCCCCGATGAGACTCAAACGCTCAGGTTTCTCCCTCGTGCTCTCGCTGACCATCATGGCGGCGATGGTCCTGATGGTCATCGTGCTCGCCTCTTTCTTGCAGGTGGAAAGCCGCCTGGCGCAGAGCCACGCGGGCCAGATTCGGGCGCGTTTCAACGCCCTCGCCTCGGCGCGCATCGCGATCGGCCAGCTGCAGGCCACGATGGGCCCCGACCAGCGCGTCTCCATGCGCGCCGACATGTTCTCGGCCGAAGTGGCCTCGCCCTCCGGCGACACCGCCCCGGCGGCCACCAAGAATCCGAACAAACCAGCGGGCGGCACGGTCGCTCACCAGAAGCGATACTGGACCGGAGTCTGGTCGACCGGGGGCGCCGATAGCAGAGAAGTGCGCGACTGGAAAGTGGCCGACCCGCATGACTCGCGCCTCTTCTTGGGCTGGCTGACCTCACCCACTTCAGCAGCGGGCGACCCCGAACTCGTCAACCCCTCGGTCGGTTCGCTGAACTACTACCTGCCCGACCGAAATAATTTCGGCGCCGACGGCAAGGCCGTCGGTGACGGCCAGACCCTGATCAACGCCCTCGGCACTCCTTTGACCGGCAACTTCGTACGACTCGTCGGCGGCTCCGCCGCCGTGGACGGCAAGCCTGCCTCCGGCAGCATCCAGTGGCCGGCCACGGCGACGACGCCCAGCCAGCAGCGCTTCTACGGAGCGATCGACCTTCCGGCGATGCCGTTGCCAGGGCCTTCCGTCGGCGGCGGCGGAAGCCTCGGCGTCAACGGACGTTTTGCTTACTGGATCGGCGACGAAGGCATCAAGGCCAAGGTCAACCTGCCGGACGTCCACGCCACCAGCAACGCCGGGGCGTCCCTGCCGGGCCTGACGGAATGGGACAAGGGCTTCGCCGGTTCCGCCGCCCAACGCAGTTCCTTCGAGTCCGTCACGCCTTCCTTCAGCTCGACGGCCACGTTGATGCCCGCCAATTTCGACACCAATTACCTCAGCCTGCGCAACCTGGACATCCTCGCCACGATCGCCAATCCCCTGGCCACCTGGAAAGACCTCGGACTGACGAGGACGCGCAGCCGCGGCGACATCAACACCTGGGCGCGCAACGTCGGCGGCGAGCCCGCCGGCAACGCCATCACCCTGGCGAACCGCCTGCTCTGGCACGAGATCACGCCTTGGTCCTTCTCGGTGCTCAGCGACACCCTCAACGGCGGCGTGAAGACGGACCTCTCGACCGCCTTCGAACTCCCCTACTCCGTCTTCCGCACCCTTGAAGTCTTCCCGGGGCAGAAACTCGCTACCACGGCGCAGAATGACCGTAAGCCGTCCTTTTTCCACGGGGCGCCGAATGCGACCGCCGTCGCCGGGTCCGCCTCGGACCTGGATTACAACCGGCCCAACCTCATGGACAAGCTCGGCAGCCCCACCGAAGTGCTCAGGGCCTCCCCGCGTTCGCCGGAATGGGCCCCGCGCTACCTGAGCCAGATCACGAGCATCGGCAACACCATGACCCTCATGCGGACGCGCAACGGCACGGAGGCGCCCGAGCGACTCGGCTTCGCCTACGAAGTGCCGCTGTCCTCGAAATTCTTCACCCAGAACCGCATCGACGCCAACGTCCAAAGCGGCGCCGCCGGCGCCCCGAGCGACGACTTCACCTGGCCAGGCCTTTCGGAGACTCATGCGGACAACTGGACCGCCCGCATCGTCCGCGGCCCCACCTGGGATCTCTATCGCAACCACTATCGGATGTATAAACGCGAGATCGAAGCGGCCGCCGCCACCAGCGGCGCCCTACGCGGCCAAGGCGCCCCGGCCGACTCCCTTGGCTATGTCGCCCGCGGAGTCGAACCGCTCACCTACGCGACCGGCCTCCGCGGCCACCCCGTTCGCATGGCCAACGCCGTGTCAGGAGACACCTCATTCCCGCCCCTCAACCCTAAGCCCGAAAACTTCTACGGCACCGCCGGCAGCACGCCTAATCACTACCACTACCGGAACAACCTGGCCGACGGCGGAGTAGGCCCTGATTTCCTGGCCCAGCGCCGGTATCGGAGCCCTTTCACCACCGCTTACCGTTTCAGCAATAGCAGCAACACTTCCACCCCGGTGTTCGCCAACGGCGGCATCACCGTCTACAACTATACCGCGGCGGGCCTCGGCACTCCCGCCGCTTCCCTTGATCCTAAGGTCCAGTTTACTGATGGTAATCGTCCGTCCTCGACGCGCACCTGGCCCACCAGCCCGGTCCTCGCCCCGACGATCCTGCGCTTCTCGACATTCTATACGGCCCTCTGGCAGGGGAACGACCTCGGCATGACCATCAACCCGATGGTCGTCATTCATAACCCCTACGACGTCGCCCTGGAGTTCGAAGGCCTCGCGATGGTGACCAACGGCGCCAGCAATTCGTTCCGCTTCGTGGTGCGTGCTCGAGGACTGAACATCACCTCGACAGAGTATTTATACCAACAAGCGCCGTGGGATCCCGTGCCCCCAGCGCCGCCTAATAATACCGTTCCTAACCGAACCGTCGACCTGGGCGACATCACCTTAGGCGGAGGCGAGAACGACAACCGTTCCTTTTCCTTCCGCATCGTCGCCGGCTCCGGCGGCACGACCGGCGGCGGCAACGTCATCCGTCTCGAGCCGGGCGAGATCAGGGTCCGGGGCGCCGCGCCGGCCGCCGGCGGGCGCGGCAACACCAGCAACACCAACGTCTCCATCCCCGGCAACATCGGCTACACCATCGAGAACAGGGCCTTCTACAAGATGACGCCGTTCCATAACGTGCGCGTCCGGGCAGGCTCAGGAGCGCGCGACGCGGAGCGCGTCCTCTGGACGCTCGGCTTCGAATTCTGCAAGAAGTTCGCCGAGTATTACAACGCGAACAACCAAGTGGTCAAATGGGACGATTACCTACTCACCAAGGACAAGGAATACATCCGGCGCCTGTTCGAGATCTGGGAAGAGGCCCAGAGCCAACGGAGGTTGCATGATGCCCTGCCCGGTTGGGATGGCTCCGCGGGGAACCTTAACACCGCCCTGGGATTTCGTCCCGTCGAGATCGTCCCCCGCAACAGCGGCTGGCTCCACTACAACGGACGGGTCATCGGGGCCGAAAAGGAAATCCTTTCGGTCACCGACAAGGGAGTCGATGGGAGGTACGGGACAGAGGACGATGTCTTCAGTTACGCGGTCACGAATCCCAGCCAATATGTCGCCCCCGTCAAACGTAACGGGAAGGTCTCCCTGGTCGGCAACCAAAACTGGAACTTCTACCTCATCGGCAAGAAGAGCATCGACGGAGGGACCACGCTCGACACCCACCGCCGCTGGTTCGGCACCCCGGACGAGACACCCAGCAGCTGGATCACGGTCGGCATGAGCGACGGATCGACGCGTTTAATCCGGAAGTTCTCCGAAGGCACGGAGACCGTCCGCGGTTTCAACTGCGTGGACGAAAGCCTCCTGCTGAATTTCCAGGCGATGACCGGGGGCTGGCCGATGTACAGCAACAGCAACCACGATACGTCCTACCATACCGTACCCGACCATCTGCGCCGGGCCGGCGGCGGGGGATTGACCCCCGACTTCCGCATCGAAGGGAGTACAGGGCTTTACACGACCGACGGGCTGACGACGAAGCCTTTCCAGAAAGACCCGGAGTTCAACGACATCGAACCCACCGCCTCGAAGGCTGACACGCTGATCAACGCGGAAGAGGCCGTGTTGAACTATGGGGCCGACCCTAAGAAAGTGTTGGTCTTGGATTTCGTCCTGCGCGCCGCCGACATGACGGGCAACACGGATGTCTGGTACCCCAAGAATAATTTCTCCGCCGCCAGTAATTTCGGCATGAAGGCCAGCGGGCCTACAAGCGGCTATGGGCAAGGCTTCAAGCTCCAGACGCCCGAGGAAATGCGCAACGCGCCGGTGACCCCTTACTTCCTGAGTTATCGGGCCCAGCAGGCGCAGTTGTTCGGCTACGACGGCAAAGCCCACACCCCGGTCGGCTGGGTTCAGTCCCAGCGAAGCCTAGGACTGGACCCATCCATCGACAACTTCCCGACGACGGCCGACGGGCGCGCCTTCTGGGGTCCGAGCATCGATGACGCTACCGGCGGAAAGAGTAATGTCATCCTCTACTCGATCCCGCGCCGGCCGCTGCTCTCGCTCTCCCAGCTCGGCACCGTCGCTTTCGCCGAGAAAAGCACCGACGCCGATTTCACCGTGGGTTCGTCGTTCGCCCATCCCGGCATCGCCGACCTGACCCGCATCGTCGAATGGCCGGGGCCGCGCGAACTCTTCCCGAGCGAAGCCTCGCTGGCCTCGGACGTGAAAGGTCCGGTGCCGGAACTCGGCTACGTCGGCAAGCACATGGCCTCGCTGGTGCTGCGCAACCGGACCGACATCCGGACCGACCATGCCTTCGCGGCGAATCACACGCTCTGGGACAGCTACTACTTCAGCGGGCTGAACCTCCAGGCGAACTCGTTCTCGCACCTCGGCACCCCTAACGCCTGGCCGAACTCCGGGGCGGACCTCCCGATCGCCGCCGACGTGCGCACGGCCCAGGCGACGGCCCTCGCCACGGCCGGGCTCGCCGACGCGACCCGGTTCGATCAGTACAAGGATGCGCTCAACGCCGGCCAGTCCCTCCTGGCCAACCGCCGCATGAGATACCTGCCCGACGGCAAGGCGTCCTTCACCACGAACAGCACCTACACAAGCGCCCTCAACCTGCCCGAAAGCGAGTTCCCTCACCCGAAATACCTGGCCCGCAATTCGCTCTACGACGGCGGCTTCAACGTGAACTCGACCTCACGGGCGGCCTGGAAGGCCGTGCTGGCGGGATTACGCGGACAAGCCCTGCCCGAGGCCACCAACTCGAAGGCTGACGGGACCGCCCTGACCAAGTTCGCCCGCGCCTTCGGCCAGCCTGCGGACAAGACCGGCAACGATGCTTGGACGAGCTACCGCGAACTGGACGACAAGCAGATCGACGAGCTCGCCGGCGCCGTGGTCGAGGAAATCCGGACCCGCGGGCCGTTCATGTCGCTGGCCGACTTCGTCAACCGCCGGCTCATCAACGACGACAACTTCGGCCTGAAGGGCGCCCTCCAGGCCGCGATCGACAAGACCACGATCAATGACACCGCCATCGCCGCGGCCGGCGGGACCTTCGAAGCCCCCAAGGCCCCGGACAACATCACCTCGGAAGATCCGAACAATAATCTGTACGGAAACATGCTGACCAGCAAAGGGTTTTGGACCAAGAAGACCGCTTACCCTCCGATCCCGAAAAACCAGCGCTTCCCGTCGCTCAGGGCGATGAGCAAGGCCGGGGCGAATGCGTCCATCATCGCCGGTCTCGGCGCGCCCGGGATCGTCACCCAGATGGATGTCCTGAATTCCATCGGGCCCAACCTGACCGCCCGCTCCGACACCTTCGTCGTCCGCGCCTATGGCGAAGCCCTGGATGACGCGGGCAACGTGATCGGCAAGGCCTGGGTCGAGGTCGTCGTCCAACGCACCACCGAGTATTTCGCCAACGTGGTCGGCCAGAGATACCCCGACTACGTCGAACCGAACCGCCGCCGGCTGGCCTACCGGGTGAACACGCCTTCCGGCAAGGAGTATGACCGCCAGGTGCTGCCCGAGATGTATGAGCGCTCGCCGGATCCGCAACCGCCTAGCTCGAACGCCCAGGAAAAAACCGCCCTGCTCCAAGAGCAAAGGCTCAACCGCATCCTCGGGCGACGCTTCCGTCCGACCGCCTTGCGCTGGCTCGCCGCCAACGAAATCTGACATGTCCCTTCTTCGGTTCCTGCCCGCCATGCTTGGCGGATACCTGCTCCTGCACGGCTTGGCCGCGGCCCAGACGACAGCCGAACCCGCCGCCGCGGGAAAGCCGACGGCCCGCGAGGCGCGTCCGTCCCAAGGACGCACCGCATCGAAGCCTCAGGCCAGCTGCAAGCTTCGCCTGGCTTGGTGGAGCGCTCCGGAGGAATTCCCGGAACTCGCGCTGCTGATGGGCAAGGAGCGCGTCCCGGTGACGCCGGACGTCATGTCGCTGAGCTACGTGATCGAGTACCAGGGGGAGGCCGCCGCGGAAGTGCTCCGGAAGGTCGTCACGACGGAAGTCGACAAATCCGGCAAGCCGGTCGTGGCCTGGCTGCCTTATTGCACGATCCCGATCGGCGAGAAAGACGTCGACCTCGGCGTGCTGCTCTTCCCGGACGAGAAGCGCGGCACCGCCCAGGTCAAGGTCCTGGACTTCAGTCCCGAGGGATTCCCCTACGGCACCGTCCAACTGATGAATTTCACCACCTCCCGGATCGCGGTCTCCATCAACGGCGTGTCTTTCACCGCCAACAGCCGCGCCAGCGCCCGCTATCCGAAGACCTTCGCGCAGAATTCGACCTGCCGCTTCTTCATGGCAGCCGCCGGACCCGGCGGCGACCAGAAGCTGCTTCGCTCGACCACGTTGATCTTCAGCCCAAAGAGCCGGTATCTCATCTTCGCGACCGAGAATCTGGCGGCGAGCGAGGATGCGCGCTACCGGACATCGTTCATCATCGACAGTCTGGTGGTCCGCCCGACGGTGGCGGCTGATCCGAGCCCCGCGCCGAAGGCCAAGGGAAAGGCTTCGCCCGAAGCCGAAGGCGGAGCCCGCTGACGGCCCGCACCCCCAAGGCACAGCCGTCACCCCGGTCAGAGTTGCGCCGCGGCGTCCTGTTCGGCCAGCCACGTGACGCGTGAGGCGAAGGCGCGCAGCGTCTGGCCGGGGTGCCGGGCGGGCTGGAACTCACCGCAGGCGATCTCGCGCAGGGCGGTCGCCTTGGCGGCGCCGTTGACCAGCACCACGATGGCGCCGCACTGGGCGAGGCCGGCCTCGGTGATGGTCAAGCGCCAGCCGCGGCCCGGCCATTCGGTCGCGACGAAACGCGGACCGGACACGCTGCCGATGAGCGGGCAGCGCGGCCAGAGCGAAGCGATGTGGCTGTCGTCGCCCAAGCCGAGCACGCAGAGGTCGAAGGCCTTGGCGGGAGAGCGCGCGGCCCAGGCTGCCTCATAAGCGGCCGCGGCTTCGGCCGGGGCGAGTTCCACCGGCCAGGGGAAGCGGCGGTCGGCGGGCACGCCGAGCGGGTCGAGCATGCCGCGGGCCGCATGGCCGAAGTTGGAGTCATCGGACGTGAGCGGCACGCAGCGCTCGTCGCTCACGTGCCAGTCGATCCGCGCGAGGGCCTCGGCCGTCAGGGCGCCGGTGCGGACCGCCCAGGCGTAGAAGGCCTTGGGCGTGGATCCGCCGCTGAGCCCGACCGAGGCCGGGCCACGGACGGCCAGGGCGTTGATGCGGGCGGCCAGCTCGGCGAAGGATTCCTCGCGGGACAGCACGCGGACTTTGCCGGCGGAAGTGGCGATGTCGGACATGGGGGCGAGGATAGAGGGCCGGAGGACATGAGGACAAGAGGACAAGAGCGGCACAGAGCAGTGAGCATGGAGTATCGAGTATCGGGGGTGTGCTTGCCTTGAGGGTAGGGCCGGGACCGCGTCACGACATAGGTGCCTCGAGGTAGGGCTGACCGGCCCGGTCAGCCGCGGTTGAGCGATGCCGCTCAACCCTACCCGGTGCAGTGGATATAAATTCAAGCGGAGACCGGATGATGGGCGGGGGCAATATGACCGCAGCATCCTATCCGGTTTCCGGTCTCCGTTGCATCGAGAAGAAACAGGTGCCTAGGGCAGCACGCGGTGCTGCCCCTACCCAAACAATAAGGGCGTCCTTGCGGACGCCCCTCGGTTTTCCGGCCCTCCGGTCATCAGGCGCTCAGGCCCTCGAGTCCGGCTTACTGGCAGGCCTCGCAGGTGCCGCCGTTGCGCATGGCCTCGATGGAGCACGCGTTCTTCTCTTCGGCGGTGTATTCCTTCTTCTCGGCCTTGGGGGCCTTCTCGACCGTGGCCTTCTCGATGTTGGAGGCGCCGAGGGTGCGGAGGTAGTAGGTGGTCTTGAGGCCGGTGCGCCAGGCGTACTGGTACATGTGCGAGAGCATCTTCAGGTCCGGCGTCGGGAGGAAGAGGTTCAGCGACTGCGCCTGGTCGATCCACTTCTGGCGACGGGCGGCGGCGTCGATGAGCCACTTGTTCTCGATGGTGAAGGCCGTGAGGTACTTGTCCTTGATGGCCTGCGGGATCTCGGCGATGTCCTTGAGCTCGCCGTCGAAGTACTTGATCTGCTGCATCATCTCCCGGTTCCAGAGGCCGAGCTTCTTGAGGTCGCGCACCAGGTAGCCGTTGAGCTCGGTGAACTCGCCGGACAGGTTGCTCTTCACGAAGAGATTCTTGTAGGTCGGCTCGATGCAGGGCGAGCTGCCGACGATGTTGGAGATCGTGGCGGTCGGGGCGATGGCGAGGACGTTGGAGTTGCGCATGCCTTGCTGGGCGATCTTGGCGCGGACCGGAGCCCAGTCCATGCGGCCGCCGCGCTTGACGTCGATGGGTTCGCCGCGTTCCTGGGCGAGGAGGTCGATCGTGTCCTGCGGGAGCAGGCCGCGGTCCCACTTGGAACCCTTGTAGCTGCTGTAGGTGCCGCGTTCGGCGGCGAGGTCGGCGGAGGTCTCGTAGGCGTAGTAGGCCACCGCTTCCATGATCTCGTCGTTGAACTCGACGGCGGCCTCGGAGGCGAAGGAGATGTCGCGGCGGTAGAGGCAGTCCTGCAGGCCCATCACGCCCATGCCGACCGGGCGGTGGCGGAGGTTGGAGACCTCGGCGGCCTTCGTCGGATAGAAGTTGATGTCGATGACGTTGTCGAGGGCGCGGACGGCGACCGTGACGGTCTCGCGGAGCATCGCGTGGTCGATGCTCCCGTCGGCCTTGAGGTGGGAGTCGAGGACGACGGAGCCCAGGTTGCAGACGGCGGTCTCCTCGGCGCTCGTGTTGAGCGTGATCTCCGTGCAAAGGTTGGAGGAGTGGATGACGCCGACGTGGTCCTGCGGGGAGCGGACGTTGCACGGGTCCTTGAAGGTGATCCACGGGTGGCCGGTCTCGAAGATCATGCCGAGCATCTTCTTCCAGAGCTCGAGGGCCGGGATCTCCTTGCCGAAGATCTCGCCCTGCTTGGCGCGGGCCTCGTAGGCCACGTAGCGCCTCTCGAACTCGGCGCCGAAGGTCTCGTGCAGGTCGGGGGTCTCGTTGGAGAGGAAGAGCGTCCAGTTCTGGCGGTTCTTGAGGCGCTTCATGAACAGGTCGGGGATCCAGTTGGCCGTGTTCATGTCGTGCGTGCGGCGACGGTCGTCGCCCGTGTTCTTACGCAGCTCGAGGAAGTCCTCGATGTCGTTGTGCCAGGTCTCGAGGTAGGCGCAGCCCGAGCCGCGGCGCTTGCCGCCCTGGTTGACGGCGACGAGCTGGTCGTTGTGGAGCTTGAGGAACGGGATGATGCCCTGGGACTCGCCGTTGGTGCCCTTGATGTAGGAGCCCGTGCCGCGGACGGAGGTCCAGGAGCCGCCGAGGCCGCCGGCCCACTTGGAGAGGAAGGCGTTCTCCGCGATGCCGCGGATCATGATGGACTCGATCGTGTCGTTGACCTGGTAGAGGTAGCAGGACGACAGCTGGCTGTGCAGCGTGCCGGAATTGAAGAGCGTCGGGGTCGAGCTGCAGAAGCGGCGGGACTTGTAGAGCGCGTGGAGGCGGATGACCCAGTCCTCGCGGTGCTTCTCCTCGCGGAGGAAGAGGCCCATCGCGACGCGCATCCAGAAGAACTGGGGCGTCTCGAGGCGGCGGGCCGGCTTGACCGTCTTGTCGATGATCAGGTAGCGGTCGTACATCGTCTGCACGCCGAGCAGCTCGAAGTCGAGGTCGGCCATCGGGTCGAGGGCGGCGGCGAGCTTGCCGAGGTCGTACTTGCGGAGCTCGGGCGAGAGGCGGCCGATGGCGATGCCGCGCTCGACGTAGGCGGCGAACTTGGCGCGGTGGAATTCCTTGAGCTGGGCGACGCCGTCGCGGACGATGCTCCAGCCGAGGACTTCCTCGTAGATGTAGGAAAGGCAGATGCGGGCGGCGAACTTGGCGAAATCGGCGTCGACCTCGACGAGGCTCTTGGCGTTGAGCTCGATCGACTTGCGCAGGTCGGCCTCGGTGATCTCATTGAAAAGACCGCGGCGGAGCTCGGCTTCGATCTGGTCGGGCGTGCGGACGAGCTCGAGGCCGGCGGCGGCGAAGGCGATGCGCTTGCGGAGCTCCTCGCCGTTCCAAAAGTAGGTGGAGCCGTCGGCGTTCTTGACCAGGATCATCGACTCCTGGCGGTCGTCGACGACGGGCGGCTGGGCGGCGATCTCCTCGCGGCGGCGGGCGCGGTAGGCGCGGTAGAGGATGTAGTTCTGGGCGACCTTGTAGTGGCCCTGGCGCATCAGCTCCTCCTGCACGAGGTCCTGGACTTCCTCGATGCCGATGATCGTCTGGCCGAGATCGGCCACGCGACGGGTCACCGCGGCGGTCACGCGCTCCGAAGGCGCCGGATCCTGCTCGAGGGAGAGGAAGGCCATGCGGACGGCCGTCGTGATCTTGTTAGGCAGCCAAGGCACCACCTGGCCGTTGCGGCGCATCAGGCGGGTCGTGATGGCGAGCGGGTCGACCGAGGCCGCGTCGCCGCCGCGGGCGAAGAGCAGGCTCTTCGCGACGTCGTGGCGGTTGTAGCGGACGAGGGCCTCCTCGATCGCCTTGAGCACGAGGGCCTCGCCGACCTGGACGCCGGACTGCGAGAGCACGCGGACGACGTCGCTGGCGACGGCGGCGACGAACTGACGGTTGGACTCGGTGAAGATGTCCTGCTCCTGGCGGGCGACGAGCAGGTCGGTGAGTGCGGCGCCGACGATGTCGGCGATCTGCGCGGCGTCGAGGCCGGCGGAGGCGGGCGCGGCGGCGGCGGGGAGGGCCTCACCCCAGTTGAAGCGGGGCTTGGCGTCGGCCGGGGCGCGGACGGCGTGCTTGAGGGCGATGTCTTCGCGGAAGAAAGGGAGTTCGGATTTCATGTCAGGGAGAGGGGCGGAGGGGGCGAGGGAAAGATGGAGGGTGGTTGCGTCGGCGGCGGCCGACGCAGGTTGTTTTCAACGGAAAGGATGAGGGGTAAGAACAGGAAGCGTGCCAGACACGGGCGCGGAGGGGGTGACGCCCGGATCTGGACGGCGGGAGCTCAGAGTTCGTCGTCGTTGACGGTGCCCAGGGCGCCTTGCTTCTGGTATTCCGTGACGCGGCCTTCGAAGAAGTTTTGCTCCTTCTTGATATCCATCATTTCCGCGAGCCAGGGGAATGGGTTGGAGACTTCCTTGTTGAGCGGGGCGAGGCCGCAGGAGGTGAGGCGGCGGTCAGCGATGTAATCGATGTATTGCTCGAACTCGGTGGAGTTGAGGCCGAGGCCGCCGACGGGGAGGCAATCACGGATGAAGGCCTTTTCCAGATCGATGCCCTCTTTCATCGTCGAGCGGAGGTCTTCGCGGAAATCCTCCGTCCAGATGTCCGGGTTCTCGTCGATGAGATCCATGAGGAGGTTGCGGAAGACCTCGATGTGGTTCGATTCGTCGCGGAGGGTGTAGCGGAACATCTGGCCGATGCCCGGGAACTTGTTCTGGCGGTAGAGGGAGAGGATCATGCCGAAGAGGCCGTAGAACTGGGTGCCCTCCATGATCTGGCCGAACATGAAGATGTTTTTTGCCAGAGCCTGCTTGTTCGCGGTGACGGTGAGGTCGATGTCGCGGCGGAGGGCGCGGGAGTTGGAGACGACGAAGTTGTTTTTCGCGGTGATGGTCGGCACGTCCTCGAACATGGCCTCGCAATCGTGCGGGTTGATGCCCAGGGAGGAGATCATGTAAACAAGGCTGTCGGCGTGGATGTTTTCCTCGTGGGCGTGGCGGCCGAGGACGAGCTTGAGCTCGGGGGCGGTGACGACCTCGCGGACAACATGGAGGACGTTGTCACCGACGATGCCCTCGGCGGCGGAGAAGTAGCCGATGCCCATCTTGATGATCCAGCGCTCGACGTCGGAGATGTCGTTGGAACGCCATTGCTCGACATCCTTCTGCATCGAGATGTCCTCCGGCTCCCAGTGGTTGTTCTTCATCGTGCGGTAGAGGTCGTAGGCCCACTGGTACTTCAGCGGCAGGATGTTGAAGAACATCGTATCGCGGCCGTTGATCACGCGCTTGGCGGCGAAGGCCTGCTCGGCCTTGTCGCGATCCAGGATGAAGGACTTGTTGCCGACCTTTATGACGGTCGTGTCACGGGGAGAGGGGGTGTTTTCCATTTAGGTAGTTTGCTTTAGTAATTAGGGAGAAAAGGTCCTTACAGAGGCCGGGGACCGGCCGCTAGGAAGGTGGTATGCCTGAGAGATAGGAACTAGATGTAGGGTCGGCAAACTCTTTTGGGCACTAAATGTAGGGTTGATTCACAAGATGCTGTTGAGAAAACACTTGCAGAACATAATTATTCACAGGTCAATTTTTGACCATTTTTTGACACAAGGTCCTGCAGAGTCATCTGTTCCCATCCAACAGGCCGCCAGCGTTCAGGCAAACGGCTCTTGTTGGCCTTGCTCACGCCATTCACGGAAGGGGGGCTGAGGTTGCCGCAAGACGGCGCCTTGACCACGATGGGGCATGGATTCTCCCCTGCCCCGCGCCCGGCGCGCCCTGGAAGCTCTGGACGGCTGCTGGAGCCCCGCGGCCCTCTCCGAGCGGGGCTGGAGCGGCGGGCGCAAGGCCGCCTGGCGCGTGGCGGCGACCGTGTGGCACGGCCTTTGGGACAATCGTCTGCCGCAGCAGGCGGCGGCGCTCACCTATTACGCGCTGATGTCGGTCGGTCCGCTGCTCGCGCTGGCCCTCACCGTGTCCGGCTTCATCCTCACCCGCCCGGGCG
>JBJTAX010000024.1:0-5099 GCA_046091055.1 Verrucomicrobiota bacterium
AGCGGCGGCGAGATCGTCATCGACGAGACCGAGGCCCTCACCGCCATCGACGTCAACACGGGCGGCCACCGCGGCAAGGACGGCGCCAAGGACGGCAGCTTCATCACCCAGGCGAACCTCGAGGCCGTCACCGAGGCGGCCCGCCAGATCAAGCTCCGCAACCTCGGCGGACTCATCATGATCGACACCATCGACATGAAGAATCCGAAGGACCGGAAGAAGGTCTTCGACGCCCTGCGCGACGCGATGGAGGACGACCGCGCCAAGCACCAGATCCTGCCCATCTCCCAGCTCGGCGTGCTCCAGATGACGCGCCAGCGCCACACGGAGTCCAACACGACCTCGATGTACACCGCCTGCCCGCATTGCCAAGGCCGCGGCATCGTCAAGAACCCCCGCACGGTCTCCGTGGAGATCCAGCGCAAGCTGCTGAGCGTCATCCGCCGCCTGCGCGAATCCGCCGGCCCCGAGAAGGAGCTGGAGATCAACATCCTGCTGCACCCCGTGAACCTGGAGCGCATCATCACCGAGGACCGCGAGTTCTTCCGCGATCTCATGAAGTCCTGCAAGGTCCGCCTCGGCACCAAGCCCGACCCGACCTACAGCATCGAGGCGTTCAAGCTCTTCGACGGCGCCGGCAAGGAGCTGCGCTGAGGTCCGTCCGCGAGGGTCGGTCACGAGGCCTCCGGGTTCGCCCGGGGGTCTCGTCGTGTCAGGGACGCCGGCGGCGGGCGAGCAGGCGCAGCCCGTTGAGGCAGACGAGCACCGTGCTGCCCTCGTGCACCGTGACGCCGACCGTGAGCGGGGCGCCGCGGAAGATCACGTAGGCCGCCATGCCGAGGGCGGCGCCGATCGAGACCAGGACGTTGAAGCGGATGGCCCGCCGGGCGCTGCGGCTGAGCTCGATCGCGTCGATCAGCCGTCCGAGGCGGTCGTCGGTCAGGACGAGGTCGCTCGATTCCAGCGCGGCGTCGCTGCCGCGGCCGCCCATGCCCACGGCGACGTCCGCGGCGGCGAGTCCCGGGGCGTCGTTGACCCCGTCGCCGACCATCGCGACGACGTGCCCTTCGGCGGAGAGCCGGCGGATCGCGCTCATCTTGGCGTCCGGCGTGAGCGCCGCGGCGTAGGTCTGGACGCCGACCTGGCGCGCGGCCACGGCGGCGGCTTCCTCCCGGTCGCCGGTCAGCATCAGCGTGCGGATACCGCGCGCGTGCAAGGCGGCCAGCGTCGCGCGGCTCTCGTCGCGGATGCGGTCGATGAGCGTCGCGCGCACCGTCACCGCTCCGTCGGAGGCCCATACCTCGCTGACGATGGCGCCGGTTTCGACGCCCGCGGGGGGCAGGGGGCCGCCGCCGACGAACTCCCGGGTGCCGACGCTCCAGCGGACGCCGAAGACGGATCCGGCCACGCCTTGGCCGGGCGCGTTGGCGACACCTTTGGTCTCGAGCAGGTCGGCGCCGGCGGCGCGGCAGGCCCGGACGACCGCCTCGGCGAAGGGGTGGGTCGTCGCCGCTTCCAAGGAGAGCAGGGCGCTGAGCGCGCGGCGCCGGTCGGCGCCGGCGGGGAAGACTTCCAGGGCGGCCACGACCGGTTCGCCGGCGGTGAGCGTGCCGGTCTTGTCGAAGCAGACGCAATCGACGTCCGCCAGCCGTTCCACCGCCGCGCCGCCCCGGAAGAGGACGCCTTGACGGGCTCCCGCGGCGATCGCGGCGAGGACGGCGGAAGGCACTGAGAGCACCAAGGCACAGGGGCTCAGGACGACCAGCAGCGTCATGGCCCGGTAGAGCGGTGCGTACTGTCCGGCCGCGTCCGCCGGCGAGTCGAGACGCAGGAAGACGTAGAACAAGCCGGCCGCCGACAACGTGAAGAACGCATAGGCGTCGCCCCAGCGGTCGATGGCGCGCTGAGCGGGCGCCTTGCTCTCCTGCGCCTCCCGGATCAGGCGGACGATGCGCCGCAGGGCGCTGTCCTGCTCGGCGTGCGTCACCGTCACGACCAGGCGGCCCCAGGCGTTGAGCGTGCCGCCGGAGACCGCGCCGCCGGGGCGTTTCGGCGCTAGGACGGCTTCGCCGGTCAGGGTGGATTCGTCGACCGCGCTCTCTCCGGACAGGACCGTGCCGTCGGCCGGCACCAGTTCGCCGGGCAGCACCACGACCAGGTCGCCCGGACGCAGCGAAGCCGCCGGGACGGCGGCTTCGCGGCCTTCGGCGTCCAGGCGGCGGGCCTGTTTCGGGGCGCGGTCGAGCAGCGCGTCGATCGCGCCGCGCGTCCGGTCTATCGCGAAATGTTCGATGGCGCCGGCCGTGGAGAAATGGAAGAGGAGCAACGCGCCCTCCTGGGGCGCGCCGACCAGCCAAGCCCCTCCGGCCACGATCAGCATGAGCAGGTGGACGTCGACGCGGCGGGCCCGCAGCGCCGCCCGGCCTTCGCCCGCCGCGTCCCATCCGCCGGCGACGCAGGCGACGGCGAGGCAGGCGACCGACCAGGGCGAACCGGCGCCGCCGCCGCGCTCCGCGACCCACGCCAGCAGGCCGAAGCCGCCGCTCGCGGCGGCGAGGACGGCGAGGCGACGCCATTCGCCCGGCGGATCCGGTTCCCTTCCTGGCGCTGGCACGCTCATGCGCCGATGCTGTCCTCGCCGGACCGCGCGGTCAATCGCTCGCTCCGTCGCGGAGCGTATCGATTTCATGTTTACGAAACGCATCGCATGCGTCGGCCGGAGCACGTCCCGACGACATGAAAGTTTCCTCTTGCGCAAGCGCAGTTAATACCTATCACTTGTCATCAAGAGTTGACCGCAACGTGACGAACCGAACCGAAACCCCAAGCGAAAGCCTGATCACCGTGTCGCTTCCCCCGAAGCTCCACTCCGAAGTGGTCGCCTTCCAGCATCGGTCCGGCATCAGCACCTTGAGCGAAGTGATCCGTCACGCGCTCGATCGTTACGACGACTCCCGTCCTTCCCTGGAGACCACCCGGTCCCGCCAGGTTTCTTTCCGCGTACCGTCGGAGCTCCGTACTCGCATCACCCGCCAGGCGCGCAACGCCCGGGTGAGCGTGGGGCGTATCGTCAGGGTGGCGCTTCAGGCGCTGCCCTCAAACCCAACAACGATCCAAAAAAAGGACACAACTATGGCTAAAAAGAAGGCTGCTAAGAAGAGCGCCAAGAAGGCCACCAAGGCTAAGAAGAAGTAATTCTTCTTTGTCTATTCCGTCCCTCGGGGCGGATGGCGCCGGCGCTCCCGGTCATCACAAGGACCCTCGCAAGGGGGTCCTTTTCTTTTCCCGGGGTGTTCCGGGCGTATTGGCTTGAAACCGTCCCCCTGAACAAGGTTTCTTATGCCCCACTTCCCATGAGCTCCCCTGCATCCGGCCGCATCACCATCGCCAACGGCAAACTCACCGTCCCGGACCGTCCGATCGTCCCTTTCATCGAAGGCGACGGCACCGGCCCGGACATCTGGCGCGCCTCCGTCCGCGTCCTCGACGCCGCGGTCGCCAAAGCCTACGCCGGCAAGCGCAAGATCGAGTGGCTTGAGGTCCTCGCCGGAGAAAAGGCCTTCAAGCAGACCGGCAACTGGCTGCCCGAGGAGACGCTCACCGCTTTCCGCGACTACCTCGTGGGCATCAAGGGCCCGCTGACCACCCCGACCGGCGGCGGCATCCGCTCCCTCAACGTTGCCCTCCGCCAGCAGCTCGACCTCTACGTGTGCCTCCGTCCCGTGCAGTGGTTCACGGGCGTGCCTTCGCCGGTGAAGAATCCCGGCAAGGTCGACATGGTGATCTTCCGTGAGAACACCGAGGACATCTACGCCGGCATCGACTTCGAGGCCGGTTCCGAGATCGCCCTCAAGACCCTGGAGTTCATCAAGGCCAACTTCCCGAAGGAGTTTAAGAAGATCCGGTTCGGCGGCGAGCAGCCCGCCACCGTCGGGCTCGGCCTCAAGCCGGTCTCCCGTCCGGGCTCCGAGCGCCTCATCCGTTCGGCCATCCGGTACGCCATCACCAACCAGCGCAAGTCGCTGACCCTCGTCCACAAGGGCAACATCATGAAGTACACCGAAGGCGCCTTCATGAAGTGGGGTTATGACCTCGCCAAGAGCGAGTTCGGCGCGGTCGAGATCGACGGCGGCCCTTGGTGCAAGATCCCCGAAGGCAAGCCCGGCGCCGGACTCGTCATCAAGGACGCCATCGCCGACATCACCCTCCAGCAGGTGCTCACCCGCCCGACGGATTTCGACGTCATCGCGACCCTGAACCTCAACGGCGACTACCTCTCCGACGCGCTCGCCGCGCAGGTCGGCGGCATCGGCATCGCTCCGGGCGGCAACATCAACTACCTTACCGGTCACGCGATCTTCGAGGCCACCCATGGTACCGCTCCCAAGTACGCCAACAAGGACGTCGTCAACCCGGGCTCCGTGGTGCTCTCCGGCGAGATGATGCTCCGCTACATGGGCTGGACCGAAGCGGCCGACTTGGTCCTCAAGGGACTGAACGGCGCGATCGGCGGAGGTCGCGTGACCTACGACTTCGCCCGTCAGATGCAGGGCGCGACCGAGATCAAATGCTCGGAGTTCGGCGACGCGATCATCGCCGCGATGTGACCGGCCCCTCGGCGGCCGGCGTCTCGCCGTCGGCGGCCCCTTGGGGCTTGCCAACGGCTTGTTTTTGGGCGGAAATCATGGTCAGGACCAACGCACATGAAACCCGCCCTCACCGCCCTCGCCCTGACTGTTTTCGCCTGCGCCGGCGTCGCCCAGGACGCCCCCCCGGCTCCCGTGCCCGCCGCGACCTCCGACCTTTCCCTCCGCGGCCTCGTCTCATGGGACGGCAAGAACGTCTTCCGTGGCATCGAGCGCTCGGACCGCGACCGCCACCTCCAGCCCCTCGTCCCCCTCGACGACCGCGCGCCGGGACTGTCGGGTCTTTCCATCTACGCGAACTTCTTCAACGCCGACGCCGTCGAGCGTACCTACACCGTCGGCCAGCGCCGTGATTTTTCCTTCGGCGAGATCGATGTCGGCCACCAGCGCCTGACCGCCGCGACCGTCCGCACGATCGCCACCCACGGCGTGACGCAGATCGACTCCAACCGC
>JBJTAX010000025.1:0-5571 GCA_046091055.1 Verrucomicrobiota bacterium
TGATGATCGTCCAGACCTGCCGGCGGGTGCCGTCGGCGTGCAAGGAGAAGATGCGTCCTTCGGCGATCAGGCCGCGGGGGTCCTGCCAGCGGCCTTGGTCGTCGCGCCAGACGGCGGGCATGACCTCGCAGACCTCGTCGGGCGCGAAGGGTACCGGCGGCATGACGAGCCAGCCGCGTCCGTCGCGCTTCAGTTCCTCGGCGAGAAGGCGATAGTTGGGTTCGCCTTCCATCCGCAGGCCGAGTTCCCGTCCGGAGACGTAGCCGGCGAAGACGGGGAAGCGCGTGACGCCGTCGACGTGGAGGATGAGCGGACGGTGGCCGACGAGCAGCGGGCCGAGCAACGCGAGGACCGAGAGGACGGCCAACGTGAGCAGGGACCACCAGCCGGCGCGGTGCCGGCGGAAGCGCGTGAAGCGCTGCAGGGTGATGGGGTCGAGCAGGCTCATGCGGATTTGTCGAACCGGATGCGCGGGTCGACGGCGGCGACGCAGAGGTCGGAGACGATGTTGCCGATGAGCATCGCCAGGCTGGAGAGCGTGAGGAGGCCGAGGAAGACGGGGAAGTTGCGGTGCGTGAGGGCGTCGTAGCCCAGCAGGCCGAGGCCGGGGATGTTGAAGGTGACTTCGATGAGGAACGAGCCGGTGAGGAAGAAGCCGAGGTTGCCGCCGAAGGTGGCCGCGAGCGGGATGAGCGCGTTGCGCAGGGCGTGGACGAAAACGATGCGGGCGTGGCCGAGTCCTTTGGCCTTGGCGGCGCGGACGTAGTCGGCGGCGAGGTTATCCAGCAGACCGTTGCGCGTGAACAGCGTCAGCGCGGTGAAGGCGCCCACCATCTCGCAGGCCAGCGGCACGACGGTATGGTGGAGCCGGCCGACCCAGGTGAGGGTGTCCCAGTCGAAGCCCTTGGTCGGGAACCAGCCGAGCTGGAAGCACAGGAACTGCAGCGCGGCGACGGCGAGGATGAAGCCAGGGATCGAGTAGAGGATGAAGAGCAGCTGCGAAGAGCCACGGTCGAACCAGCCGTCACGCTTCAGCGCCTTGGCCACGCCGAGCGGGATCGAGATGCCGTAAGCGAGGAGCATGGACCAGGCGCCGAACCAGGCCGAGATCGGCAGGCGCTCCTTGATCTCATCCCAGACCGGACGGTCGCTCGAGGTCGAATCGCCGAGCTCGCCTTGCAGGAGACCGGCGTAAGCGCGGCGATAGACGAGGACCCGCGGGGCTTTCTCGGGGTCGTCTGGCAGAGGAGCCGATTCGGCACGCCAGTCGGGACGGACCAGTTTGGCGTCGGTGGGAGTGACGGCGTACCCGCCGTCCGTGGCGCGCAGGGAAAGCTTCAAAGGCGCGCCTGCGGCCAGGTCATCGGCCACCTCCGCCTCGCCTCGGCCGTCCTTGTCCATCCGGATGGCCACCCAGTCGGCCGGGCCGGGCAGGGCGCCCAGCCAGATGGCATAGGCCTCCGGAAGTGGCCGGTCGAAACCGTAACGCCGACGCAGGTTGTCGAGTTCTTCCGGCGAGGCCGGGCCGGAGGGACGGGCGGCGGAGGTCTGCTTCCGGTTCTCGGCCTGCTGCCGCTCGGCCATGGCCTGTTCGATCGGGCCGCCGGGAACGAACCGGGTGAAGCAGAAGGCGACGAAGGTGATGCCCACGAAGGTCAGTGGGACTAGCAGCAACCGTCTGAGGACGTAGTCGCGCATCGTGGGTGCCCATAGGGCATGCAGGGCGGGTAAGAGGTCAAACCGAAAGGACTCGGCTTGCCCCGGTCCGTCGGCTCGGCAGTTTGGACGCGTGCCCCTGCTTTACTCGCTCGCCTGGTCCCTGCTGATGCTCGTCGCCGCGGTCGCCGCAGTCGGCTGCCTGCTGCTGGTGGTCTTCCTGCTCGCCTTCGCTTGGAGGGCGCCGCGCCGGCATCGCACGATGTCCCTCGGCTATTGCGCCGTGCAGACCGCCAGCTGGCTGTTCGTGAAGTGTCTCTACCGCGTCCGGCTCAAGGGGCTGGCGAACCTGCCGGATCAGGGCGGCGTGCTGCTCATCGCCAACCATGTCGCTTACGTGGACGTCCTCCTCATCGGCGCGCTCTCGCCGCGTCCGGTCCGCTTCCTGTCCTGGGAGGGTTTCGAACGTCAGCGCGTGATGCGGTTCCTGACCCGCACGATGGGCACGATCCCCGTGGCCGAGTCCAAAGCAAAGGACGCCATCCAGAATTCGGCCGAAGCCCTGAAGGCGGGCGAGGTCGTCTGCATCTTTCCCGAAGGCAGTCTCACGCGCAATGGCGGCATCCTGCCCCTGCGGAAGGGCTACGAGCTCATCGCCCGCCGGGCCGAATGTCCGATCCTGCCGCTGGCCATCGACGGGATGTGGGGTTCGCTCTTCAGCTTCAGTGGCGGCAAGTTCTTCTGGAAGATGCCGAAGCATTTCCCGCGCCCCGTGAGCGTGGTCATCGGGCAGGCTTATCCCGCCGCCGAGCATGCGACGACGCGCCTGCGGCTGCTGGAGCTGGCGTCCGAAGCCTTCGCGCAGCGCGCGTCCCTCGAAGGGCACCTCGGTCGGGAGGTCGCCGCCGGCCTGGCCAGGAAGGGCGGGGCGGTCGCCTTGGTCGACCGGACCTCGGCGCGCCGGGAATTCAGCGGCGCCACGTTGCTCGCCTTGTCCTGGGCCTTCGCGGGTGAGCTGCAGCGTCGCACCTCGGCCAAGCGCGTCGCCATCGTCCTGCCTCCGGGCGTCGCGGCCGCGGTCGCCAACCTCGGCTGCCTGCTGGCCGACAAGGTGCCGGTGAACCTGAATTTCTCCCTCGGACGTGAGCAGGCCTTGTCCTGCCTGCAGCGCGCCGAAGTCGAGCTCGTCGTGACCGCGGGCGCCTTCCGCAGCAAGCTGGACGAGAAGTTCCCGGATTTCCCCTGGGGCGACCGCGTGCTCGATGTCGCCGGTTTCCTGACCGCGTATCCGCGGGCCGGATTCGCCTGGCGGATCGCGCTCATCCGCGTCCTGCCGGCTTCGTGGGTCTCCGCCTGTCTCGGCCTGCCGAAGCACGGCGGCGAGACCGAGGCGGCGTTGCTTTTTACCAGCGGCAGTTCCGGTCAGCCGAAGGGCGTGCGTCTCTCGCATCGCAACATCCTGGCGAACCTCCGGCAGATCGAAGACGCCGACATCCTGCCCGACTCCGCCGTCCTGCTCAGCAGCCTGCCGGTCTTCCATAGCTTCGGTTTCACCATCGGCCTCTGGTATTGCCTCTCCCGCGAACCGCGTCTCGTGACCTTGCCCTCGCCGCTCGACGCCGCCGCGGCGGTCAAGGCCATCAAGGAGGAACATGTCACCGTCGTCGTCGGCACGCCGACCTTCCTCCGTCCGTATCTCCGCCGCGGCGCCGCGGCCGACTACGCCTCCCTCGAGTGGGCCGTCGTCGGCGCCGAGAAATGTCCGGCGGACCTGGTCGATGCGTTCGCCGCGCAGCTCGAGACGCCGATGCTCGAAGGCTACGGCATCACCGAGACGAGTCCGGTGCTTTCCGTCAACGTCCCCGATCGCGTCGACCCTGGGGCGCCGGACGGCGTCTGGGTCGGCAATGTGCGTGGCTCCGTCGGCCGTCCGGTCATCGGCGTCGCCGTGCGTTTCCTCGATCCCACGAGCGGCGAAACGTTGCCGAGCGGGCAGGTGGGTCTCCTCGAGGTCCGAGGCGCCAACGTCTTCATGGGTTACCTCGATCCGGAGCAGACCGCCAAGGCGATGACGCCCGACGGTTGGTATCGCACGGGCGACCTGGCGCGGCTCGACGAGGCCGGCTTCCTGCATCTCGCCGGCCGGCTCTCCCGTTTCTCCAAGATCGGCGGCGAGATGGTGCCCCATGGCACCGTCGAGGACGCCTTGCGCAAGGTGATGGGCCTGACGGACGTGTCGGAACCCAAGGTCGCGGTGGCTAGCTCGGCCGACCCGCTCAAAGGCGAGCAGCTGGTGGTCCTCCACACGGAAGACGTGGACGTCGAGGCGATCCGCGCGGCGCTGACCGCCGAGGGCCTGGCCAACCTATGGATTCCGAAGGTGTTCAAGAAGGTACCGGGCATCCCGATTTTGGGCACGGGCAAGCTGGATTTGCACAAGTTGCGGGAGCTGGCACAGGGTTGACGCGGTTTTGGCTCGCTTGTGGCTTACGCTCGATTGTCCTCACCGACGATCATGCCTAAAAAGAAGAAGCCCGCGAAGAAGTCCGTGAAGCTGGTCAAGGCGCGCAAGCCGGCCGCCAAGCCGAAGGCCAAGTCCCCGGCCAAGGCCAAGTCCTCCGCCGTCGCCGCTCCGGTCGCCGTCTTCCGTGACGCGATCCTCCATCATCTCAAGAGCACTTTCGCCCGCGACCGCGTGACCGCCACCCGCAACGACTGGTGGATGGCCACGTGCATGGCCGCGCGCGACCAGATGCTCGAGCGCTACATCGACACCCAGTCCCAGCACGCCAGCAAGAACGTCCGCCGCGTCTACTATCTCTCCCTCGAATACCTCATGGGCCGCGTGCTCACGAACAACCTCGTCAACCTACGGCTCCGCGGCGTCGCCACGCAGGCTTTGTCCGAGCTCGGTCAGGACCTGGAGACGATCGCCGACGAAGAGGCCGACATGGGCCTCGGCAACGGCGGCCTCGGCCGTCTCGCCGCCTGCTTCCTCGACTCCCTCGCGACGATGGACATCCCGGCCATCGGTTACGGAATCCATTATGAGTTCGGACTGTTCCGCCAGACGTTCGTCCTGGGACGTCAGGTCGAGGTCGCCGACAACTGGCTTGCCAACAACACTCCCTGGCTGATCCGTCGGCCGAACTTCCGCGTGAGCGTGCCGCTCTACGGCCGGGTGAGGCACGGTACCGACGACCGCGGCAACCATTCCGCGGAACTCGTCGAGACCCGCGACCTCCTGGGCGTGCCGTGGGACATCCCGATCGCCGGCTTCGGCGGCAGCAGCGTCAACTTCCTGCGTCTCTGGGAGTCCAAGGCCGCTTCCGAGTTCGACTTCCGCGCCTTCGACCGCGGCGGCTACGTCGAGGCGGTTCGAGAGCGTACCTCCAGCGAGACCGTCTCGAAGGTCCTCTATCCGAACGACAGCACCGAGAGCGGCAAGGAGCTGCGCCTCGTCCAGCAGATCTTCTTCGTGTCGTGCTCGCTGCAGGACATCCTGCGCCGTCACCGCCGCCTCAACCCGGACTTCAGCAGCCTGCCCGCCAAGGCCGCCGTCCAGCTCAACGACACCCATCCGGCGATCGCGGTCGCGGAACTCATGCGCCTGCTGGTCGACGTCGAGCGCCTGCACTGGGACGAAGCCTGGTCCATCTGCGCCCAGACTTTCAGTTACACCAACCATACGCTGCTCCCCGAGGCGCTCGAGACCTGGTCGGTGCCCCTTTTCGAGAAAGTGCTGCCGCGCCACCTTGAGATCATCTATGAGATCAACCGCCGCCACCTCGAGGAGGTCGACCGCCGCTGGCCGGGCGACGACGCCCGCAAGGCCGAGCTCTCGATCATCCAGGAAGGCTTCCCGAAGCGTGTCCGCATGGCGCACCTCGCGGTCGTCGGCGCGCATCACGTCAA
>JBJTAX010000026.1:0-6039 GCA_046091055.1 Verrucomicrobiota bacterium
GCGTTCCACGTCGACGACGAGGCGTGACACCTCGGACCGCACGACATCGACGGGGGCGAGGCCATCGGCATAGAGCTCCGCGGTATGGGCGTCGACCAACCGCAGGGTTTCCCGGGCGAGTTCCGCCGGACCCGGGAGGAAATCCGCCGCCGCGGACGGCGGGATCAGGGTCGCGTCGTGGGGCAGATGGACAAGGACCGGGGTCATGGCCGGAGTCTGCCCGGGGGTGGCCGGTTGTCAGCCGCCGGGGGTGTCATAATTTAATGTAAAAAACCGCAACTCGCCCCCGGAGGCGGGGTTTGAAAGAGGCACCCCCATACACACATGAAGACCACACTCGCACTCCTCCTGGCCCTGATCTCCTCGGTCGGCCTCATCGCCCAAGACGCCCCCAAGGGCGACAACCCGCCCGCCAAGAAGGGCGAAAAGGGCGGCAAGAAGCAGGCCCCCCAGCGCCCGGAATCCGTCGATGAAGCCACTTGGAAGAAGTTCGGCGAAGCCATGAAGGCCGCCCAGAACGATGAAGCCGTCAAGGCCGCCAAGGCCAAGGCCGCCGACGCCAAGACCGAAGACGAGAAGAAGGCCGCCGGCCGCGCCGTGATGGAGGCCACCAAGGCCGCCGTGCTCAAGGCCGACGCCTCCCTCGAAGCCGTCTTCAAGGCCCTCGAAGAAGCCCGCGGCAAGGGCAAGGGCGGCGACAAGGGCGGCAAGGGCAAGGGCGGCAAGAAGCCCGAAGCCAAGTAATCCTCGGATCACTGGCTGGAACAAGACCCCGGTTCGCCGGGGTCTTTTGTTTGGGGAGGTGGAAGAATCGATGACTGCGTCGATGACGGAGGACAGAGGGCTGAATCGATCAGAAAGGTATACGGGATGGGCCAGGGCCAGGGCCAGGGCCAGGGCCAGGGCTAGGGCTAGGGCTAGGGCTAGGGCTAGGGCTCAAAGGGAAACCGGAGACCGGATGATTGGCTGGGGGTGCCTATTTTCAGGTCTCGGGTCTCGGCCATCAGGAGCCTGGTCCGGGTCTTCAGGTTCGGGGGCAGGATCAGGAAATCTGCCATCGATTCAGCCATTCGTCTTCCGTCATCGATTCAGTCATCTGTCATCGACGCAGGCATCCATCATCGATTCAGCCCACCATTCAGCCCTCTCTTTGGCCTATCAGGGATTTTTGCCGATTGTTACGGAAATGTGACAGGTAGGCAACTTCTCTGCGTGGGCCTTGCGACGCCTTGCTTATCCCAGGCGCAGGTTATCTAACCCAGTCAGCCCAAGGACCGCCTTGGGCTTATCGCCTACACCCAAACCCGATTGTTACAAATGTTACATACACGCAACCTTCTCATGCTCGCGGCCGCTCTTTCCGTCACACAAGGCGCCGCCGAGGAGAAACCGTCGGCCGCCGCCAAGCTGACCGCGGAACAGTCGCTGAAGGAGCGCTTCGAGAAACTGGGCCTGATCTACCAGGACAAGAAGAACCCCGGGCTGCAGGAACTCTGGGTGCTCGGCCGCTATCACGGACATTACCACGACAACGACGGCAGCCACGGACAGGACTCCGGCTTCGAGAGCCGCCGCATCCGCCTCGGCTTCCAGGCCACGATGTTCGACCGCCTGACCGTGCACGCGCAGGCGATCAGCGGCAGCGATTTCGAACCGGCCTACAATGGCTTCACCGAACTCTGGGTCCGCTGGCAGTTCAGCGAGGCCGTCAACCTCACCGTCGGCCAGCAGAAGCACCGCTTCACCCATGATCGCAATGTCTCCAGCCGCTACATGAGCTTCATGGAGCGCTCGATGTTCACCAACATGATGGGCCTCGATTACACGCCGGCCGTCACTTTGTCCGGTCGCATCGACAAACTCGATTACTACGCCGGGGTCTTCTCTAATTCCGCCGGCACTGACATGTGGCAGTCCTTCACGGAACTGGACTCGGGCTCTTCCTTCCTTGCGGCCGTGACCTACGACCTCGGCCATTTCCTCGGCGCAGAAACGGCCTCCTTCTACGGCGGATACCTGCACAGCGAAGCCCACGCCAACGCGACCAACCTGACGCGCTTCGACGACGCCCTCGCCGGCGCGCTCATCTTCACCGACGGACCGGCGGCGTTCGTCGCCGAGCTCACGGCTGGCTTCGGCGGCGCCCGGGGCGATGCGATCGGACTCAACCTCCAGCCCAGCTACTTCCTCACCGACACCCTCGAAGTCGTGAGCCGCTACCAGATCGCCAGCTCCAGCCAGGCGACAGGCCTGAGCAGCCAGCGTCGCTACGAACGCCTCGCGGGCATGGGCAACGGTGACGCCTACCAGGCGGTCTACCTCGGTCTCAACCATTACCTCGCCGGCCACCGTCTCAAGCTCCTCACCGGCATGGAATACGCGCGCATGAATCAGCGCGACTCCTTCATGGTCTGGGCCGGCATCCGCATGTTCTTCGGCCCGCACTCCAACGCACCGTATCCGGGTAATAAGCTGCTCAAGGGAAGGTGGTGAGGGAGGGGGAACAGATGGCTGAATCGATCGCAGAGGACAGAGGACTGGATCGATTGAGAGACAGAGACAGGGCTAGGTAGGGACGGCTCACCGCGCCGTCCGTCGTGCGGCGGGTTCGGAGAGCCCGCCCTACCCATGGTAGGTGTCAGCAGTTGGCAGCTGGGAACACGGTCGAGCAAAGGGAAACCGGAGACCGGATGATTGGCTGGGGGGATCTATTTTCGGGTCTCGGGTCTCGGCCGTCAGGTACCTGGCTCAGGCGTTCAGGTTCGGGTGCAGGTTCAGGAAATCTGCCATCGACTCAGCCATCTGTCATCCGCCATCGATCCTGTCATCGTTTCAGGTGGCCGGTGGCGGGAAATTCGTCCTCCGTCATCGATTCAGTCATCTGTCATCGATTCAGCCCTCCATTCAGTCCTCAATTCAGTCCTCAATTCTGTCCTCAATTCAGTCCTCAATTACTCCTATCCGCTAACCGCCAACCGCTATCCGCTAAAACCTTTCCGCACTCCCGGTGTTTCACGTGCATGCTCTACCCCGCCCTGCTCCTCGCCCTCCTCGCCTCGCTCCCGCTCTTCGCCGCGGATGAGAAGAAGCCTACGGAACCCGCGGCCAAGCCGGCCGCGAAGACGGAACCGGCCATCAAGAAGAAGAAGGGCCTCGACGCGCCGGAGATCCCGGAAGGCGTCTCCCTCTCCGACGGCGTGAAACTTCAGGAAGCTTGGCTGGTCGCGGAAAAAGACCCGGCGTTCCTCGACGTGTTCAAGAAAAACGGCGGAGGCGAGAAGCCGAAGAAAAGCGGAGGCGAAAAGACGAAAGGCGGCGCGCGCGAGGCCAAGGCCGGCCGCGAAGAAATCGACGAGGCCCGCGTCAAGGCCATGCAGAAAGCCGACCCCAGCCTGAACATCCCGCTCATCCGCGCCTACGTCGAATCCAGCCACCAGAAAAAGCCCGACGTCGCCGGCAAGCCGAAGAAGAAGGGACCCCGTATCGCCAAGCAATCGCGAGGGGTAGCGCCAAGGATAGGGACAGGGCTTGGGCTAGATTAGCCGATCTGCCGGGCAAGGGTCATCGACGCATGCAAAGACGGGGCAATAGGCTGAGGCGCCGATCCAGGTAGCCGGCGGCGGACCTAGGTGGCAGGGGACAGGTTCAATCAATACAGTCCACCGCACCGCCCTCACGCCACGCGACGCAACTTCCAGGAAACTTCGCTGTTTAATCCTTAAACCTATGCGTCTGCTTCCCCTCTCCTGCCTCATCCTGTCGCTCGCCGGCGTCCTGAACGCCGCCGACAGCCCACCCAGGGCCGTCGCCAAGAAGAACGCGCGCGCCGCGGGCGCCGCCCAATTGCCCGTCGCCGTGGAGGGACTCTCCGACGAAGCCTACGCGCAGGTGAAGCGCGGCCTGGTCGCGACCTTCGACGACGAAGCCATCGTGGCGGCGCGTAAACGCCTTTCGGACCTCATGGAGCGGGCCCGCTTCGTGAAAGGACGCAACGAATCCGAAGACCTGCGGATGGATTTCGACAAGGCGCGAGACACGATGGTCAAGGCGACCATCGAAGCCATCGCGAGGTTCGACGCCGGCATCCCGAAGGACGACGTCGTCAAGGCGCTCGTCGCGATCGAGGAACTCATCAAGAAACGCGGACAGGAAGCCAATCGCATGGCCCAAGAAAAAGCGGCGGCGACCGAACGGGCCGCGGTCAAGCAGCCCAAGGACGATGCCATGCCCGCGCCCGAGGAGGCCGCCAAGCAAGGGGATGCCAAGCCGGCGACCCCGGCGGACCTGCTCGCCGACATCGAAGGGGTCTCGGCCGAGGACATGCGCAAGTTCCGCGCGGCCGCGTTCAAGGCCCAGCGCGACCCGCACGTGAAGGAGCTCAAAGCCAAGCGGAACCAGCTGCAGAAGGAGGCTGAGTTCCTCTCCCAGGAAGAAAAGAAGAATCTGCGCGGCGACTTCGAGCAGCTCCAGGCGGACCTACGTAAAGCCAACCTCGCCGCCATCGCCGCGGCCGCGCCTGACCTTCCTAAGGAGACCCTCGAGAAGATCTTCGACGCCGTCGAGACCCGGACCCGCGAATCCATCGAGAAGTCAGGGAAAAAGAAAGCCACCAAGACCCCGCTCAAGCCCTTCCCGTTCGGGGAGAAAAAATAGTCGATCGAGGGCCCAAGGACTCGAGGCCCCCCAAGACACGAGGTTTCGACCGGGCATTTCTTTCGGGTCTCAGGTCTCGGCCATCAGGTGCCTGGTTCAGGTATCCAGGCGCAGGTTCAGGTTCAGGAAATCTGCCCCCACGCTGTCATCAACTCAGTGTCATCAACTCAGTCATAAATTCAGCACCGCTATGTCGTGACGCGGTCCCGACCCTACCCGAGGCAACTAGGGCAGCACGCGGTGCTGCCCCTACCCTAAGACACGCACCCCCTCGATACTCCATACCCGATACTCTCAGTATAGCGCCCTCTGTCCTCTGTCATCGACTCGGTCATCGTCTCAGGTGGCGGGCTTTATCCATTCGGCCCTCAATTCAGTCCTCAACGCAGCCCTCCATTCAGCCCTCCGTGGACAGTTCCGCCCTCTGTCATCGATCCAGCCATCCATTCTACCCCTCAACTTTCCCCTCCTCCCGGGGTTCCTTTCATAGCCTACCCCTACCCCTACCCCATGAAACAACTCCTCTCCCTCCTCCTCGCCGCCGCCGTCGGTTCGGCCGCCACCTATTTCGCAATGGACGCCCGCCAGCCCGCCCGGACGACGGACGAGCAACCCAAGGCCTCCTTCGCCCCCAAGGCCAAGGCCCCGGATGGCGACCTGGCCGACTCTCCCCGCAAACAAGGCGGACCGAAGTTCGGCGGCAAGGCCGGCGGCTTCCTGCCCGAAGAAGTCGAGGGCGTAACGCCTGAACAACTCAACAAATGCAGGGTGGCGATGTTCAAATCTTTCCAAGATGAAGGCGTGCAAGCCGCCCGAGCCAAGCAAAACGAGCTCCGCAAGGAAGCCGAATACGCCTCGGACGAAGAAAAGAGGAACTTGCGCCAACAATTCGAGGACGCCGCGCTCGACCTGCGCAAGGCGACCAAGGAAGCCGTCCTCGCCGCCGACGCGGAGCTGACCGAAGACGTCGTCGACAAGGTCCTCGACGCCATCGAAGAACGCATGAAGCAACGCATGCAGCAAGGATTCCAGCAGAACGGCAAGAAGAAGTGAGCGCGACGCAGCCTAAGTGGCTGAGTCGATGACAGAGGACTGCATCGATGACTGAATCGAACAAAACACCGGCTTAGATTCATCCCTCAGTCATACTTCTTTCCTCGGTCATCTGTCCTTTGTCATCTGTCATCTGCCATCTGCCATCGACTCGGTCATATTCTCAGGTGGCGGGTGGCGGGCTTTATCCATTCAGCCCTCCATTCTGCTCTCCGTGGTCAATTCGGCCCTCTGTCATCCGTCATCTGTCATCGATCCAGCCATCTTAGGTCAGCACACGGTGCTGCCCCTACCCCAAGACAAGCACTCCCCCGATACTCGATACTCCATACT
>JBJTAX010000027.1:0-15752 GCA_046091055.1 Verrucomicrobiota bacterium
CCCTTCGTCTCTCACGGCGGCAAGCTGTCCGAAGGCGAGCCATCCGCGCTCGACCAGTCCTGGACCGAGGAAAAACCCAAAGCCTGACCTTAACGTGAAGATCACCAAGGAAATCTCCCTCGGCGACGTCGGCGGCGGGCAGTTCGACCTCGATGCCGGCGAGGGGGAAGTCCTTGCGGAGCGGATGATACGGATACGCTTCCCACATCAGGATGCGGCGAGGGTCCGGGTGTCCTTCGAAGACAATGCCGAACATGTCGAAGGCCTCGCGCTCGTGCCAGTTGGCGCCGGGGTGGAGGGAGGAGACGCTCGGGACGCGGTCATCGACGGCGTCGACGTGCAGGCGCACGTATTCCTTGTGCGTCGTGCTGAGCAGGTGGAGGACGACGCCGAAGCGGGTGGGGCGGTCCTGCCATTCGACGCCGCAGAGGTCGGCGAGCAGGTCGAAGCCCTGCGTATCGCGCAGGTAGGCCACGGCGGCGAGCAGGTCACCCCCGGCGACGCGGAAGGTCGGCATTTCCTTGCCGGCGAGGTCCTGCGTGCCAGGGAAGCGGGAGGTGAGCGCGGCGGCGTCCATGTCCGTGCTCAGCTGACGATCTTGGTTTCGATGGTCCGGCCGCGGAAGGTGCGGCGAAGCGAGCCGCCTTCCTGGCGGATCTTCTCCTGAAGGAGCATCATGCCGTCGAGGAGGGCCTCGGGGCGGGGCGGGCAGCCGGAGATGTAGATGTCGACCGGGACGATGTTGTCGACGCCCTGCAGGGTGGCGTAGGAGCGGTACATGCCGCCGGTGGAGGCGCAGGCGCCCATGGCGACGACCCACTTAGGCTCGGCCATCTGGTCGTAGATGCGGCGGACGACTTCGGCCATCTTATAGGTGACGGTGCCGGCGACGATCATGCAGTCGGCCTGGCGGGGGGAGAAGCGCATGACCTCCATGCCAAAGCGGGAAATGTCGAAGCGGGAGCCGCCGGCGGCCATGAGCTCGATGGCGCAGCAGGCCAGGCCCATGGGCATCGGCCACACGGAGTGGCTGCGCACCCAGTTGACGACGGCGTCGGCGCGGGTCACGATGACCTCGCCCTCCACCTTGCTGTTGTAGCCGAAATCGGATTTGACCATGGTCGTTCGCCGCAAGTTAGGGTGACCCCCATGGGGAGCAAGCGGGAAGGGGTGAAAACGGCGTTTTTATCGCTTCTAATCGGGGTCGGGTGCGTGAACAGAGGCTCGGGAGCGAGGCTTGCAACTAAAGCCCGAGGGGACTTTTCTCGAGTCGTACCCCATGAAGACGCTTTTCGTCCTGCTGATCGCCATGCTTGCGGCCACCCCCTCCGCTCGCCCGCCTAACGTCGTGGTCATCTTCATCGATGACCTCGGCTATGGGGACATCGGGCCTTACGGGGCGACCAAGCAGCGCACCCCTCACCTCGACCGGATGGCCAAGGAGGGCATGAAGTTAACCAGCTTTTACGCCACCCCGGTCTGTTCGGTTTCCCGGGCCCAGATGATGACCGGCTGTTACGGCGCCCGAGTCTCCGTACCAGGGGTCTATTTCCCGGGGCAATCGGTGGGATTAAATCCTTCAGAAATAACTGTAGCCGAGAGACTTAAGGAAAAAGGCTATGCCACCCAGATGGTCGGCAAGTGGCACCTCGGCGATCAAGCCGAGTTCCTGCCCACCCGGCAGGGCTTCGACCATTATTTCGGCATTCCCTATTCGAACGACATGCTCAAGAAGAGCGCCGAGACCAAGACCCCGGTCGTGCCCCTCCTGCGGGATGAGAAGGTCGTCGAGCTCATGGACGGGGAGGGGCAGCGCCGCCTGGTCGAGCTCTATACCAAGGAGGCCGTCGACTTCATCACCCGGAGCAAGGACCAGCCCTTCTACCTCTACTTCGCCCATAACGCCGTCCACACCCCGATCTGGCCGGGCGCGGCCTTCGCCGGCAAATCCCAGAACGGTCGCTTCGGCGATTGGGTCGAGGAAGTCGACTGGAGCGTCGGCCAGGTGCTCGACGCGCTCCGCTCGCAAGGCCTCGATACGGACACGCTCGTGGTCTTCACTTCCGACAACGGTCCGTGGCTCATCAAGGGAGCCGACGGCGGCAGCGCCGGCCCGCTCCGCGGCGGCAAGGGCTCGACGTGGGAAGGCGGCGTGCGCGTCCCTACGCTCGCTTGGTGGCCGGGCCGCGTGCCCGCTGGTTCCGTCAACGACGCCGTCGCCGCCACGATCGACCTCCTGCCCACTTTCGTCTCGCTCGCAGGCGGTACCGTGTCCGCCACGCCGGTCATCGACGGACGCGACATCACGCCGCTCCTGCTCGGACAGTCCAAGGAGTCGGCGCGCGAAGCGCATTATTACTTCTCGGGCTACGACCTGCAGGCCGTCCGCCAAGGACGCTGGAAGCTCGCGCTCTCCCCGCAGCCCGAAGGCCCGGGCAAGCAGGCGGCCAAGACCGCGCCCGGCCTGCGTCTTTACGACCTCGACGCCGAAATCGGCGAGCAGACCGACGTCGCCGCACAGCATCCGGAAGTCGTCGCCAAACTGAAGGCGCTCACCGACAAGATGTCGGCGGAGATCGGCGGCAAGACGCCGACCGCGCGCCGTCCTGCCGGCGAGGTGAAAGGCGCGAAGACGCTCTATCCGACGCTCGATTACGTGCCGAACGACGCGAAGAAGGAAGACGCCAAGACGCCGGCAGCGAAAAAGGGGGCGAAGACGCCGGCCGCCAAGGCCGTCGCGCTCGCGCAATCCAAGCCCGGCGACACGATCGCTTCGGCGGCCGCGCCGCAGGTCGGTCAGAAGGCCTTCACCGTCGCCGTCACCGTCGAGACCGCGCAACGCGACGCCGTCATCATGGCGCAGGGCGGACTCATCGGCCACGCGCTCTACCTCAAGGGCGGGAGCGTCGTCTTCGCGGTACGCCATGGCGCCGACGAAGTCGTCGAGATCGTCTCACCTGCCGAGGTGAAAGGAGCTTTCGCCGTCACCGCGAGCCTCGCCGCCGACGGCTCGATGAAGCTCGTCGTCGCCGGCCAGGACGCCGTCGCCGGCAAGGCCAAGGGCGTGCTGCCGCGCCAGCCGGCCGAGGATTGCTGCGTCGGTCACGACAACGGCAAGCCCGTCGGACTCTACGGTGAGCTCAAGCCCTTGCAGGGCGCCGTCTCCGGCCTTGCGGTCACCACTCCGTGATCTCAAGAATTGTCTGCCTGCTTTGCGCGGTCGCCCTCGGCGCCGCCGAGCCGGCCCCGATCTTCCATGGCGCCCGTCCCGGTGCTTTGGCGAAAGCGAAGGCCCTTGCGGCCGCGGGTCATGAGTCCGCCGGGAAGGCGCTGAAGAAACTGATCGCCGACGCTGACAAGGCCTT
The DNA here is from genome assembly GCA_046091055.1 of Verrucomicrobiota bacterium. Classification (GTDB taxonomy): domain Bacteria; phylum Verrucomicrobiota; class Verrucomicrobiia; order Opitutales; family UBA953; genus UBA953. The sequence goes on from JBJTAX010000027.1 coordinate 3,366, forward strand.
GGCCGTGACGCCCCCGTCCGTCATGCAGAAGACGAAGGTGCCGCCGAGCGGCGACAAGCATGACTACATGAGCATCGCCCCTTATTTCTGGCCTGACCCGGCCACGAAGGACGGGCTGCCGTATCTCCGCAAGGACGGTAAGGTGAACCCCGAATCCCGCGACGAAGCCGCGAACGACACCCTGCGCGCGCGTCTGGTCAGCTCCTCCGTCGAGACGCTGGCCCTCGCCTATCATTTCACCGGCGAGGAGAAATACGCCGAGCACGCGGCCAAGATCCTGCGCACCTGGTTCCTCGATCCGGCGACCAAGATGACGCCGCACTTTCGTTTCGCCCAGGCGATCCCCGGCGTGAACGACGGTCGCGGCACGGGCATCCTTGAAGCCCGCGGGCTGGCGGATGCCGCCGATGCCGCGACTTTGCTCCATGGCTCCAAGCATTGGTCCGCGGCCGACCAGCAGGCGCTGCTCGCCTGGGCGGCGACCTATTTCGAATGGCTGACCACCAGCAAGAACGGCCTGGACGAGCGGGCCGCGAAGAACAACCACGGCACGTGGTATGACGTGCAGGCGGCCAAGTGGGCGCTGGTGCTCGGCCGGAAGGATCAGGCCAAGGAAATCTGCGTCGAAGCGGCCTCGCGCCGCATCGACGTGCAGATCCAGCCCGACGGCAAGCAGCCGCTGGAACTGGTCCGCACGGCCTCGTTCAGTTACTCCTGTTTCAATCTCCGCGCGCTCTCCGCCCTCGCCGGCCTCGGCGAGCATGCCGGCGTCGATCTCTGGAAGCATCGCAGCGCGGACGGCCGTTCCCTGGTGGTCGCGTTGGAATTCCTCGTGCCTTAGCTCGGCTAGAACCCTAAGACTTGGACGATGACGCAGATCCACGAGAGCAACGATGATGACGTGCTTCCGGTCCTGCGCGCGGCGGTCCTCGCCACCGGCGACGCCCGGTACGAGTCGTTGCTGAAAGAGTATTCCGATCACCGGAGCAAACGCCTGCAGCTGCTGGCACCGCGATGAGAAGCCTCCTCTGTCTGTTCGGACTGATTCTGGCCGCCGCGCTCGCCGCCGAGACGCGTCGGCCCAACGTGCTCGTCATCCTGGCCGATGATCTCGGCTATTCCGATCTCGGTTGCTACGGCGGGGAGATCCCGACGCCGAACCTGGACCGGCTCGCGAAGGCGGGCGCGCGTCTCGAGAGGGTCTACACGTCCGCGCGTTGCTGCCCGACGCGCGCGTCGCTCCTCACCGGCCTGCATCCGCACGAAGCGGGCATCGGTGATTTCGTCTCCGCCAAGCCCGCGCCGAAACGCGGCCCCGCCTACACCGGACACCTGCTGGACGACAACATCACCCTCCCCGAGCTCCTGAAGCAGGCCGGTTACACCACGTGGATGGTCGGCAAATGGCACCTGGGTTCGCCCGGGCCGATCCAGCGCGGCTTCGACGCCTATTACGGCTACAAGAGCCTGCAGGCCCATTCCAACGACCAGTGGAATCCCGACGAGTACGTGCGCCTGCCCGCCGGCACGCCGGCCGAACTGGCTTATGAGGCCGGCAAGTTCTACGTCACCGACGTCTTCACCGACTACGCCCTCGAGTTCCTCCGCCAGGCGCGCACGCAGAAGGAGAAGCCTTGGTTCCTCTTCCTCGCGCACTCCTCGCCGCATTTCCCGGTCCAGGCGCCGAAGGACTCGATCGACCGCCACATGGCCACTTATCGTCGGGGCTGGGACGTCCTGCGCACCGAGCGCTTCGCGCGCATGAAGGCGCTGGGGCTCGTCGCCGCCGATGCGGTGCTGCCGCCGCTCTCGCTCGTCCCGGTCGAGACCGATGACGCCATCGCCAACGGTTTCTCCGGGAAGCCCAATCCCTCCTGGGACAGCCTCCCGGCGGACCGTCGCGAGGACCTCGCGCGCCGCATGGCCACCTTCGCCGCGATGGTCGAGCACGTCGACCAAGGCGTCGGCCGCCTGCTGGCCGACCTCGAGCGCCACGGCGAACTCGCGGACACCCTCGTCGTGTTTACGTCCGACAACGGCGCCTGCTACGAGTGGGGCCCGTTCGGTTTCGACGGACGTTCCCGCGCCGGCCGCACCGACCTGCATGTCGGCGCCGCGCTCGACGGCATGGGCCAGGCCGGGACGCATTCTTCTTACGGCTCCGCCTGGGCCAACCTCGGCAACACGCCGCTCAACCTGTATAAGCACTTCTGCCACGAAGGCGGTGTCAGCGCGCCGCTGCTCGTCTCATGGCCGGCCGGCCTGAAGCCGGCGACGGAATGGATCCGCTCGCCGGCGCACGTCCTGGACCTCCTGCCCACCCTCGCCGAAGCCGCGGGCGCGACCTATCCGGCGGAACGGGCGGGGAAGCCCATCCGTCCGGCCTCCGGCCGTTCCCTGTTGCCTGACCTGCGCGGCGAACCGACGCTGGAACGGGGCATTCCGACCGCCCATGAAGGCGCGCGCGGTTATCGTCTCGGCCAGTGGAAGATCGTCTGGGGCAAGCGGCAGGCCACGCCGGTCGCCTGGCAGCTCTTCGACCTCTCTAAGGACCCGTCCGAGCAGCACGACCTCGCCGCCACGCACCCCGCCAAGCTGAAGGAGCTGGCGGATGCTTGGATGGCGTGGGCTAAGCAGGCCGGCGTCGATCTCAGCTCCCGCTAAGCCCTAGCCCCAGCCCACTTTTACTTGGCCCAACCGACCAGCACCACGCCGCGGTAGAACAGGTAGCCGAGCGTCAGCGTGATCGGGATGGTGAGCACCCAGGCCCAGACGATGCGTCCGACGAGGCCCCATTTCACCGCGTCGAAGCGCTTGGTCGCGCCGACGCCGAGGATCGAGGTCGAGATGACGTGCGTCGTGGAAAGCGGGATGCCCATCTCGGAGGCGCCGTGGATCGTGATGGCCGCGGCGGTCTCGGCGGCGAAGCCGTGGACCGGCTGCAGCTTCACCATCTTGTGGCCCATCGTGCGGATGATCTTCCAGCCGCCGGCGGCCGTGCCGAGGGCCATGGTGATGGCGCAGAGGACGATCACCCAGTAGGGCGCTTGGTCGACGACGCCCTTGGCGTTGAGCTCGGGCTTGATGGCCTGGGCCCAGGACGGTGCGTGGGCCGGGTCGAAAGCGCCGGAGGTGACGCCGACGATGAGGGCGAAGGTGATGATGCCGACCGTCTTCTGGGCGTCGTTGGAGCCGTGGGAGAAGCCCATCATGCCGGCGGAGACCAGCTGCAGCTTGCCGAAGGATTTCTGGACCTTGCTCGGACGCATCGCGAAGCGGACGATCACGATCGTGAGCAGGGCCATGAACGCCACGCCGAGGGTGAAGCCGATGAAAGGCGAGATGAACATCGGCTTGATGAGCTTCGGCCAGAGGCCGACCGTCTTGCCGGCCGCGTCGGTGCCCGACCAGATCAGGCGGCCCCATTCCAGGTGCGACTGGCCGAGCACGCCGCCGCAGAGCCCGCCGACGAGGGCGTGTGAGGAGCTGGACGGGATGCCGAACCACCAGGTGAAGAGGTTCCAGACGATGCCGCCCATCAGCCCGCAGGCGATGGCGAGCTGGGCCACCTGGAACTCCGCCGACACGGCGATGTAGCCGGAGTAGATCGTCTTGGCCACCGCGGTGCCCCAGAAGGCGCCGACGAGGTTGGTGAAGGCCGCCAGCATGATCGCCTGGCGGGGCGTCAGCACGCGCGTCGACACGACGGTCGCGATGGCGTTGGCCGCGTCGTGGAAGCCGTTGATGTATTCGAACACCACGGCCACCACGATGACCAGCACCATCAGCAGGAAAGGGTCCATGACCGGAGGCGAAGGACGGTCTCAGGCGTATTTGAGGGCGATCTGGAACACGACCTTGCCGGCGTCGCGGCAGTGGTCGATCGCGCGCTCGAGGAGTTCGTAGATGTCCTTGAGGACGACGACTTCCTTCGCGTCGACGTTGCCTTGGTAGAGGTCGCGGAGGAGGCCCACCATCAGGCGGTCGGCGTCGCCTTCGATCGTCTGCAGGGTCTCGTAGTCGTCCTGGATCTCCTCGACGTTGGAGAGCTTGCGCAGCTTGCGCACGAGGCTCGCGGTGACCTCGGTGGCCTGCTCGAGCATGCGCACCTGCTTGTCGACGATGTCCGTCGAGAACTGGGAGGGGCAGATGGCGAGGCGCTCGCCGATCTTCTCGCAGGTCTTCGGGATCTTGTAGAGGGCGTTGGCGAGGGCCTCGATGTCCTCGCGCTCGAGCGGGGTCACGAAGGTCTGGCAGAGCTCCTGGGTGATCGAGAGGCCGATACGCTTGTCGTTGCGCCGGCTGACCACGAGCTCGGTGAAGCGCTGCTCGAAGTCGGGCTTGCCGACCTGGGCGTAGAGCTTCGAAAGCGACTTCGCGCTCTTCGCGGCCTCGTCGGCGCTGGCTTCGAGCAATTCGTAGAATTTCTCATCCTTACCGAGGACCTTCTTGAGGAAGTCTTTCATGAGCGTGTTGGGTGCGCCCGTTTCAAGGAGGGGTCAGGGGAGGGGGGCAAGCCCCGTTCGACACGATTCCGTAACAATCGTAACATCAGGCTGTTACGATTGTTACGATTGTGTGACGGATGGCTGGATGGAGTGCTGCGTCGATGGCTGGATCGATGGCAGAGGACAGAGGGCTGAATGGAGGACTGCGTTGAGGGCTGGATCGATGGCAGAGGACAGAGGGCTGAATGGAGGACTGCGTTGAGGGCTGAATTGATAAGTCCCGCCACCTGCCACCCGAAGCGAAATCATAAAAACCAAAGGGAAACCGGAGACCGGATGGTTGGCTGGGGCATCATCGCCCCAGACCTTCGCGCTTGGTCTCTTCCCAACCGCCAACCGCTAACCGCTGATACCGGATCCAGCTGTTTCCTGATTAAGGCGAACCCGACGCGGGAACGACACCATCGTCACGTATTCTTCGGAGCCATGGAAGAAACCATCAAGGTCCCTGGGCAGCATAAGATCCACTTCCGGACGTTGATCCTGTCCGACCTGCACCTGGGCACCAAGGGCGCCCAGGCGCGCGAGCTCCTCGACGTGCTCCGCGGCATCCGCTGCGATAAGCTCATCCTCAACGGCGACATCATCGACCTCTGGTCGCTGCAGCGGAAGAACCACTGGAGCCCGGCCCACACGGCCGTCGTCCGCCGTATCATGAAGATGGCGGAGAAGGACGGCACGAAGGTCGTCTACCTGCGCGGCAACCACGACGACTTCATCCGCCGCCTCATCCCGCTCGTGCTCGACCGCATCGAGCTCGCCGAAGAGCACATCCACGTCGCCTCGGACGGCCGCAAGTACCTCTGCATCCACGGCGACGCGTTCGACACCGTGACCGTCAAGATGCGCTGGCTGGCCGTGGTCGGCGACATCAGCTACCAGATCCTCCTCGACCTGAACCGCTTCTACAACAGGTGGCGCGCCTGGCGCGGCAAGGAGTACTTCTCCCTCTCCCAGGCCATCAAGGCCAAGGTGAAGTCGGCCGTCAGCTTCATCTCGAGTTTCGAGGAACATCTCCAGACCCGGGCCGCGCGCCGCGGCTGCGAGGGCGTGATGTGCGGCCACATCCACAAGGCCGAGGACCGCATGATCGGCAGCGTCCGCTACGTCAACTCCGGCGACTGGGTCGAATCCCTGACCGCGGTGGTCGAGGAGGACGACGGCCGCATTCGCGTCGTCGAACGCCCGGAACTCCTCCGCCGCATCGCCGAACGCCGCGCCGCCTTCGAGGCCGCCAAGAACGCTTCGCCCGCCCCCGCCGGCGAGGCCAACGCCATGATTTCGTTCGTCGCCTGATGAGCGTCATCCCTGTCCTGACGGCCGGTTTCGGAGAAGGGCATAACGCCGCCGCGCGTTCCATCATCGAGGCCCTCGGCCGCAAGGACGGCCTCACCGGCGAGCTGCACGACCTCTTCCTCGAGGCCTACGGCGCCGAGAGGGCGAAGCGCCAGCGCGACAGCTATATCGGCGTCGCGAACAAGTATCCGCGTCTGTGGGGCTGCATGTATACGGCGCTCGACCGCCTGCCGCTCGTCCGCGCCTCGCTCCCGTTCGTCCGCCCGGTCGAACGGTCCCTCAACGCGATGCTCGACGCGAGGAGGCCGCCGGTCGTCGTCTCGGCCTATCCGCTCTACAACTACATGATGGCCCGGCGCTGGCACCGCGACGACCCGGCCCGCCCGCGCCTGATCACCGTCGTCACCGATTCCATCTCGGTCAACCGCGCCTGGCATCGGGCGCGCTCCGACTGGTACGTCACCCCGAATCAGGCGACCGCCGACGTCATGATCCGCCAGGGCGTGCCCGCCACGAAGGTCCTGCCGTACGGTTTTCCGGTCTCCGCGCGGCTCGCCCCGCGCTCTTCGGCCAAGGTCGGCGAACGTCCGCGCGTGCTGCTGATGCTCAATCCCGGCAAGCGCGACGCCGTCGAGCTCGCCACGGCCCTTTCCACGCTCGGGCTCGAGCTGACGATCACCGTGGGCAAGGATGCCTCGTTCAAGGAAGCCGTCGGACGGGCGGTCGCAGGACGGGCGGAGGTGTTCGGCTGGACGGACCGGATCCCGGCCTTGATGCTCGCCAGCCATCTCGTCGTGAGCAAGGCGGGCGGCGCGACCACGCACGAGTGCGTCGCGGCCGGCGTGCCGATGATCATCACTCAGGTCATCCCGGGGCAGGAAGCGGGCAACGGCCGTCTGATCGCCGAACATGGCGCCGGCGCCTACGGCCTGACGCCGTCCTCCGCCCGCGCGATCATCGCCGAAGCCTTCACCGGCGACTGGGCCCTTTGGAAGAAGTGGAAAGCCTCGGTCGACGGACTCGGCGACGCCGGTGGCGCCGACCGCGTGGCGGACCTGGTGGAGAGGGAGATGGTGGTGAGGAGGTAGAAGACCGAGTTAGGGCTAGGGCCTGGGCCAGGGCTAGGGCCAGGGCCGGGTAATTGTGGTAGGGGCAGCAACACGTGCTGTCCTAGTTTAGTCCATGATTAAGGACTGGCCGATCATGGTGTTTGGCTGGCCCTAGCCCCAAAACCCTACCTCTGGCCCTAAATCACCCTCTCGCTTCCAGATAAGCCTTCACTTCGCCGGCGAGCTTGTCGCTGAGGCCTTCGACCTCGGCGATCTCCTCGACGGAGGCCTTGCGGAGCTTCTGGATGCTGCCGAAGTGGGCGAGGAGGGCCTCCTTGCGCTTGGGCCCGAGGCCGGGCATCTCGTCGAGCAGCGACTCGCGCAGCTTGCGGCTGCGGAGCTCGGCGTTGAAGTCGTTGGCGAAGCGGTGGGCCTCGTCGCGGATGCGCATGAGCAGCGCGAGGCCGACGTCGTGCCGCGGCAGCTTCAGCTCGCGGCCGTCGGGGAAGACGATCGTCTCCTCGCGCTTGGCGAGGCCGATGAGCGGCGGCGGGGCGAGGTCGTGTTCCTTGAAGGCCGCGAGCGCGGCGCCGACCTGGCCGAGGCCGCCGTCGATGATGACGAGCTCGGGGAACGACCGGTGCTCCTCGTGCAGGCGGGTGTAACGTCGTCCGACCACTTCCTGCATCGAACGGAAATCGTCGTTGCCCTCGAAGGACTTGATCTTGAAGCGGCGGTAGCCGGACTTGTCGGCCTGGCCGTCGACGAAGCGGACCATCGACGCCACGGCGAGCGTGCCGGAGATGTGCGAGATGTCGAAGCACTCCGCCGTGGCGGGGGGGCGCTCAAGGCCGAGGGCGGCGGCGAGCGAGGCGGGGGCGCCGGCTTCGTCGCGGCGGGGCAGCGGGTTCTCGCGGAGGAAGCGGCGGGATTTCTCCGTCGTGCGCTTCAGCGCGTCGAGGAGGTCGCGCAGGCCCGCGGCTTTCTCGTAATCACGTTCCGCGGCGGCCTGACGCATGTCGGCCTCGACCTGTTCGGCCCAGCTCTCGGCCTTGCCCTCGAGGAAGGCGCAGGCCTCGGTCACGCGCGCGGCGTACTCCTCGGCGGTGACCACGTTGGCGTGCTTCTGGATCTCGGCGCGGGCGTCGTCGTAGAGTTTCCAGGTCCCGTCGGGCTGGGCGACCGGCGCGCTGTCGGCGAGCAGGATGCCGAACTTCTTGCGCATCTCATTGAGCGTGCGCCGGACGGCCTGCTGGTGGGGGAACGGGCCGAAGTAGCGGCAGGCGTCGGTCGTGCGGGCGCGGACGATGCGGAAGCGGGGCAGGGGGTCGGCCAGGTCGACCCGGACCTGGGGGAACTGCTTGTCGTCGCGGAAGAGGATGTTCCAGCGGGGGCGCCAGCGCTTGATCAGCTTGCCTTCGAGCAGGAGGGCCTCGGTCTCGGACCGGACCTCATGCCATTCCAGGTCCGCGACCGTGTCCATCATCGCCGCCACCTTGGGGGTGAGCCGCTGCCGGGGGACGAAATAAGAGGCCAGGCGCTTCTTGAGGTCCTTGGCCTTGCCGACGTAGACGACGAGCCCGGCGGCGTCCTTCATGAGGTAGACGCCCGGGGTATGGGGGGCCCGCCGGGCCTTGGCCTTGGGCGAAAGTTCTTCCCGGTCGGTTTGCATTTTCAGGGGGCGCCCTTAACCCTGCTCCCACGTCCCGTTTCCGCAAATGCTTTCCTGCAAAGACCGTCCCCGCCAAGTCCTCGTCATCAACGTGGGCGACGAGCTCCTGGACGGCATCCGTGAGAACGGTCACCTCCTCTGGCTCGGCGAGCACCTCGCCCGCCGGGGCCTGCCTATCACGCGGTCGCTCGTCGTGCGCGACGACGCCGCCGAGATCGCCCGCGCCGTCGGCGAAGCCTGGGGCGCCTACGACCTGATCGTCACCACCGGCGGCATCGGCCCGACCTCCGACGACCATACGCGCGAGGCCGTGGCCGCCTCGCTCGGCCTCCCCCTCGAGCACGTGCCCGCCGCCGAGGAGGCCCTGCGCGAGCGTTTCCGGTTCATCGGCCGCAAGGTCGCGCCCGCCGACCTCAGCCAATGCTACGTCCCGGCCGGCGCCGACTCGCTGCCCAACCCGCGCGGCACCGCTCCGGGGGTCTTCTTCCATCGCGACGGCCGCGCCCTCGTGATGCTGCCCGGTCCCGCCTTGGAGCTCCGGCCGATGTTCGAGGACGAAGTCGTCCCGCGCCTGCGCGACGTCGGCTGCGCGTGCCAAGGCGAGGCCTACGTGCAGGTGCGCACCTACGGCATCGGCGCCGTGCCCCTCGAGGCGATCGTCCGCCCGTTGCTCGCGCCCGGCATGGTGCTCACCTTCGGCACGCACACGGGCGTCGTCGACGCCCGCATCTCTTCCGGCGGCAGCGGCGCCGGCGCCGACCAGCTGTGCGAGGTCGCCCGCCGCGTGCGCGACGCCGTGGGCGAGGATTTCGTCTGCACCGGGCACGCCTGCCTCGCCTCGCTCGTCGTCGAGCAGCTCCGCAGCCTGGAGAAGACCGTCGCGCTGGCCGAATCGTGCACCGGCGGCCTGCTCGCCAACGCCTTCACCGACGTCCCCGGCGCCTCCAAGGTCTTCGCCGGTTCGGCCGTCTGCTACACCAACGACGCCAAGGTGAACCTGCTCGGGTTGCCCGAGTGCCTGATCGCCCAGCACGGCGCGGTCTCCGCCGAGTGCGCGGCGGCCATGGCGACCGGCGCCATCGAGAAGTTCGGGTCGGATTACGCCATCTCCGTGACCGGGTATGCCGGGCCGGGCGGGGGCACTTCCGCCGACCCCGTCGGCACGGTCTATTTCGGTTATGCTTCGCCGACCGGCGTGTGGTCGCAGCGCGTCTCGGTTCCCGGGGACCGCCGGCAGGTGAAGCAACGGGCCGTCAACACCGCCTTGGACCTCATGCGCCGGAAGCTGAACCAGTATCGCGTCGAAGACCTCATCCACGGGGCCTGACGGCAGGCGGAGCCTGCCGAGGCGCAGGGCCGGGGCTAGGCCTAGAGTCAGGGACATGGATCGGTTTCCAGGTTTGGCCTGTCCCTAGTCCTAGCTCTGTCCCTGCGTGCGGCTCCATGCCGCACGCACAAAGGATTGCCACGAGGGTTGCGGACGGGAGATTAGGCGCGTGCCCGGTTATCTCGCCATCATAGCAGGGAGGGACGAATACCTCGTCGACCGGGACGGCCGTGCCTGCTTCGAGAAGGCCAGGAAGGCGGCCGGGTCCGACGCCGAGGCCGAGGTCATCACCGGGCAGATCATCCGGGTCGAAGACGCCCGGCCGCTCGAGATCCAGTTCACCGAGTCCGTGAAGACCGTGTCGATGTTCGGCGGCAAGCGGGTGATCTGGCTGCGCAACTTCAACCTCGTCGCCGATACCGTCCAGGCGAAGTCCGAGGACGCGAAGGAAAGCCTCGCGAACATGCTCAAGGTCGCCGTCGAGGCCGACCCGTCCGTCTCGATCGTCATCTCCGCGACGCCGTATGACGGGCGGCGCAAGGACCTCGCGAACCTCAAGTCCGTCGCGCATGATTTCATCCTGCACGCCTCGCCGTCCAAGGGCCCTTTCGACAAGGGCGACGCCCAGGCCGACGCGCAGGTCGCGCTGGCCGTCGAGCGGTTCAAGGCCCTGGGCGTGAAGCATGAGCGGGGCGTGCCCGAGGTCATCGTCGGCCGCGTCGGCCAGTCCACGCGCCTCGTGCTCGGTGAGTGCGACAAGCTCGCCACCTACGTCGGTCCCGGCGGCACGGTGAAGGAAGCCGACGTCCACCTCCTCGTGCCCACGTTCGGCGAGGGCGACTTCTTCGAGCCGATCGAGGCCCTCGCCGCCCGCGACCTCAGGTGGGGGCTGGAGTCGCTGGACCGTTATTTCTTCAACGAGGACTCCAGCCGGCCGTTGCTCGCCGCCTTGCAGAACCGTCTCCGCCTCCTTGTCCAGATCCGCTGCCTCGCCGATTCCGGCGATTTCCGCGTGAGCGAGGCCGGCCTGCCCAAGGGCCAGTTCGAGGCCGCCAGCGGCCGGCACGGCCCGACCTTCGGATCCGCCGCGAAATCCTCCGCCAACCTCTTCTCGCAGAACGCCTGGTACGTCAGCAACAAGGTCGCCCCGGCGGCCGCCCGCTACACCCTCGCCGAGCTCGTCGACCTCCAGCTCGCGTGCGCGGACTGCTTCGACGCCTCCAACCGCGGCGAGGACGAGCCCTCCGTCCGCGCGATGTTCCTGCGAGCGCTTGCCGTGAAGCGTCCTGCCTGATATACACCCTGTTTCATTCCGATGGAATCCGACAACGTCCCCAACGTCCTCGCCGACCGCTACGCCTCCCCGGCCATGAAGGCCGTCTGGTCCACCCGCGGCCGCGTGGTCCTCGAGCGCGAGTACTGGATCGCCGTCATGAAGGCCCAGCGCGACCTCGGCCTCGACATCCCCGCCGAGGCCCTCGTCGCGTACGAGCGGGTCAAGGACCGGGTCGACTTCGACTCCATCCGCCGCCGCGAGGAGGAGACCCGCCACGACGTCAAGGCGCGCATCGACGAGTTCTGCGCCCTCGCCGGCCACCAGCACGTCCACAAGGGCCTGACCAGCCGCGACCTGACCGAGTCCGTCGAGCAGCTGCAGGTCTTCCGCTCGCTCCAGCTCGTCCGCGCCAAGGCCGGGGCCGCGCTCGCCGCGCTCGCCCGCCGCGCGCAGGCCGACCGTGACGTCCTGATCGCCGCGCGCACGCACAACGTCGCCGCGCAGCCCACCACCGTCGGCAAGCGCTGGGCCATGTTCGGCGAGGAATGCCTCCGGGGCGTCGCGCAGGTCGACGCCGCCCTCGCGGCCTTCGCGGCCCGCGGGCTCAAGGGCGCCGTCGGCACGCAGCTCGACCAGCTCACGCTTTTCTCCGGCGACGTCGCCAAGGTGGCCCAGCTCGAGGGCCGCGTGCTCGCGCACCTCGGCGTCCCGCACGCGCTCGGCGCCGTCGGCCAGGTCTACCCGCGCTCGATGGACATGGAGGTCGTCGCCGCGCTGCTCTCCGCCGCGTCCGGCCCGTCGTCCTTCGCCAAGACCCTGCGCCTCATGGCCGGCCACGAGCTCGCCAGCGAAGGCTTCCTGCCGGGCCAGGTCGGCCCGTCCGCCAGGCCGCACACGATGACCGCCCGCACCTGCGAGCGCATCAACGGCTTCCTTGTGATCCTGCGCGGCCACCTCGCGATGGCCGCCTCGCTCGCCGGCGAGCAGTGGAACGAAGGCGACGTCTCGTGCTCGGTCGTGCGCCGCGTGCTCCTGCCCGACGCCTTCCTCGCCCTCGACGGGCTGTTCGAGGCTTTCCTCACCGTGCTCGGCCAGATGGAGGTCAACCGTCCCGTCGTGGCGCGCGAGTCCGCGCGCTCCAGGCCGACGCGGCCGCGGGTGGACCAGACGGCCTTCATGGCCGGGGAGGCGTAGCGGTCGGCGAGGACGTTGGGGACGTTGTCGGATTCCATCGGAATGAAACAGGGTGTATATCAGGC
>JBJTAX010000028.1:0-4353 GCA_046091055.1 Verrucomicrobiota bacterium
CTTCTACACCATGCCCCAGATGAAGGGCGCGGGCACCACGCTCGCCTACATCTTCCCAGGCCTGCCCTATTGGGCCGGCGTCGTGGTCGTGGGCGCGGTCATCACCCTCAACGTCTCGCTCGGCGGCATGAAGGGCATCACGCTGGTCCAGGCCTTCCAGTATTGGCTCAAGGTCTTCGCCATCACCGTGCCGATCTTCGTGCTCGCCGCGGTCGTCGGCCAATACCAGCAGCACCTCGCCGTCAACCAGACCGCCCAGGAGACCACCGTGGCCGCGGTGCCCGGCATCGAGCGCAAGACCCTGCCGGCCAAAGCGCCGAAGGACGAGCAATGGCTCGCCCCGTTCGGCAAACTCACCACCAAGGCCGTAGACGCGTCCATCGCCGCCGCCCCGACGCCCGCGGCCAAGGCCGAGCTCGAAGCGAACAAGCAGCCCTATTCCCTGCTCTACACCTATTCGCTGATCATCGCGCTCGTCTGCGGCACCGCCGGCCTGCCGCACATCCTCGTCCGCTTCTACACGAACCCCGACGGCGTCGCCGCCAAGCGCACCACGATGTGGGTGATGATCCTGATCGGCGTGTTCTACGTCTTCCCGCCCGTCTACGGCGTCATCGGCCGTTCGCTCACGCCCGAGCTCTACGACGCCGTCGGCGCCAAGGGCACGGACAAGGTCGTGCTCGAACTGCCCACGCTGCTCGCCGGCCGCGACCACCCGCTCCTCGGCTCCATCCTCTCGGGCATCACCTGCGCCGGCGCCTTCGCCGCGTTCATGTCGACCTTCTCCGGCCTGCTCGTCTCGATGTCGAGCGCCCTCGCGCACGACATCTACGGCCGCATCCTCCGGCCGGCCTCCTCGCCCGAACAGCGCCTGAAGGCCGTCAAATGGTCGGCGCTGATCGTCGGCCTGACCGCCGTCGGCCTGGGTTCGCAGGTCGAGGCGTTGGAGATCAACTTCATGGTCGGCCAGGCCTTCGCCATCGCCGCCGCCAGCTACTTCCCGCTCCTCTTCATGAGCGTCTGGTGGCGCGGCATGACCATGCGCGGCGCGGCCACGGGCATGCTCGTGGGCGGCCTGAGCGCGCTCGCCGCCATCACCCTCCCGTCGGTCTCCGACGTGGCGGCCGCCAAGGCGAAGAAGCTGACGGACGCCGCCGAGCTCGCCGCCTACTGGGCGGACCACCCGCTCGCCAAGGGCATCGCCGACTTCTGGGTCGCGCACCCGCTCGCCCGCATCCTCTGCGAGCAGCCGGCCATCTGGGCCGTGCCGCTCTCGATCTTGCTGATGATCTTCGTCTCCAAGGCCACCGCCGCGACGATCCCGGCCGACGTCCGCATGAAGATGCTCGTCCTGCACGCCCCGGAAGCCCTCGGCCTGAAGCAGGAATACATCAAGGAGCACGAAGGTCTCGGCGGACACTGAGCCGGTCGCCGGGGGCGGATTATCCCCGCTCCCGGAAACTTGAAACTTGGAAGTCCGGCGGGGGGTGTCTTTGCTGGACGGGTGCCGACCGAACTCACCGAAGACGACTCCCGCGCCTATGGCGTCGTCCAGGCGTTCTCCCTGCTGCTCGCCGGCGGGGCGCTCTACGCGGCGGCCCTGATGTCCTACAAAGGCGGGCAGGTCTTCCTCGGCCATGTCGCCGACCCTTACGACCGCGTCGTCTGGGTGGGCGTCGGCATGGGCATCCCGACCGCGCTCTGCGGGGCGGTCATCGCCGGCCTCGCCGCCCTGGACCGCGGCTGGGACCTCCTCCGCGTCGCCGCCACCGCCCTGCTCGTCGGCAACCTCGCCGTGCCCGCCGCCTGGGGCGTCCTCTGGTTGCTCCGCCACGGCTACGTCCACTTCTGACATGTCCGGCCCCATCGTCATCGTCACCCGCGGCAGCCCGCTGGCCCTCCAACAGACGCACGACGCCGCCGACCGCCTGCGGGCGGCCCTCGGACGGCCCACGGAGATCCGCATCCTGACCACCACCGGCGACCGTCAGGCGAGCTGGTCGCTCGAGAAGCAGGGCGGCAAGGGCCTCTTCACCGCCGAGCTCGAGCAGGCGCTGCTGCGCGGCGAAGCCGACCTCGCGATCCATAGTTCCAAGGACCTGCCGACCGAGATGCCGGCCGGACTCGCCATCGCCGTCTGCCTGCCGCGGCAGGACGCGCGCGACGTGCTCGTGCGCCGCGCCGACGTCGCCCATCCGAAACTGATCGCCACCGGCAGCCCGCGCCGGCGCGCGCAGGGCGCCCTCGCCTTCCCCCAGGCGCAGTGGACCGAACTCCGCGGCAACGTCGACACGCGCCTCAAGAAACTCGCCCACGGGGACGCCGACGCGTCGTACCTCGCCGCCTCCGGACTCAACCGTCTCGGCATCAAGGCATGGCCCGGCCTGAGCCTCGAACCCGTCGAGCTCGCCGACATGGTGCCCGCCGCCGGCCAGGGCGCCGTCGCCCTCCAGTCCCGCTCCGCCGAGGTCGCTCGCTATGCCGCCGCCGGTTGCGCCGCCACGACCTACTCCGTGACCGTCGAACGCCTGTTCCTCGCCAAGCTCGGCGAGGGCTGCCACACCGCGTTCGCCTGCCACCACGCCGCGGGCCGCGTGCATCTCTTCCGCGCCGACTTCGGTCGCCGCGACTTCGCCGTCCCCGTCACCGACCTCGCCGCGGCCTCCGCGCTGGCCGCCGACATCCTCCGCCAGATCCTGCCCCGCTGAACATGAGCAAACTCCCCTTGCGCGACCGCCTCGTGGTCCTCACCCGCCCGGAGGGACGCGGCGCCGACTGGAAGGACGCCCTCGTCGAGGCCGGCGCGGCGGTCTCCGAACTGCCGTTGCTCGAGATCAAGTTCGAGCCTGACGACGCGGCGCTGGGCGAGGTCTTCGAGGGCCTGGGCGAATACGACTGGATCGTCTTCACCAGCGCCAACGGGGTGCGCGGCTTCTTCGACCGCGTCTTCGAGCGCTTCACCGACATCCGCTCCGTCGGCGGCGTGCGCTTCGCCTGCCTCGGGCCCGCGACGGAGAAGGCCCTGCGCCAGTACCACCTCGATTCCGACCTCACCGCCACGCAGAACGACGCCCTTTCGCTGGGACGCGAACTCATGACCAAGCACGACGTCGAGAATCAGAAGCTCCTCGTCGTCACCGGCAACCTCAACACCCCCGAGCTGCCGCGCCTGCTCGCCGAAGGCGCCATGGCGATCGTCGACGTGATCAAGGTCTACGCGACCGAAGAGAAGTCCGTCGCCGAATCGCCCGAGGCCGCCGAATTCCGCCGCCGCGGCGCCGACGCGATCGTCTTCGCGAGCCCCTCCGCGGTGGAATCCTTCCTGCACCAGGCCGCCTCGCTGCGGCCTGACGCCGGCGCGCGCCAGCCCAAGGCCGTCGCCATCGGCGCCACGACCGCCGACGCGCTCCGCAAGGCCGGCATCCCGCTGGCCGGCACCGCCGCCGCGCCGAGCGCCAAGGCCATCCGCGACGCCGTGGTCGCCGCGCTCGCATGATCGGCCAGGCGCGCATCAAGGTCTGCGGGATCACCCGCGCCGCCGACGCCGCCACGGCTCTCGCCCAAGGCGCCGACTTCCTCGGCGTGAACTGCTGGCCGGGGTCGCCGCGCTGCGTGCCCGCCACGGCGCGCCCCGCCCTCCTCCGCGAAATCCCGGCGGCGAAGCGCATCGCGGTGACCGTCAATCCTTCCGTCGCCGAAGCGACCGCCTTGCTGGCCGAGGGCTTCGCCCTCGTGCAGGCCCACTTCGATCCGTCCAAAGCGGAGTGCGATCCCAAGGCTCTCTCCGCGGCCCTGGGCCCCGATCATCTCTGGCTCGCGCCCAAGCTCGCCGACGGCGCCGAATGGCCCGCTGACCTGATACCTCTGGCCGTCGGGTTCGTCCACGACGCCCACGCCAAGGATGCCTTCGGGGGCACTGGCAAGACCTCCGACTGGAGCCGCTTCGCCCGACTGCGTAAGCGCTACCCGGACTCCCTGTGGCTGTTGGCTGGCGGGCTGGGCCCCGATAACATCGCGGCCGCGGAGGCCTCCGGAGCGGACTTTTTCGACCTGAACAGCGGCATCGAACTGGCACCCGGCCTCAAATCTGCCGAAAAACTGTCGGCCGTCGTCGCAGCCCTGCTTAAAAATACTCAATCCTAAGCCCTGCCCCCTCTTGCCAGGACTTGGCACGGGGGGTGCATAAGTGGTCTTGCTCAACCGAACGCCTAACCCAACCTAACACACCACCATGAAGCTCGTCGTCGCCATCATCAAACCGTTCAAACTCGAAGAAGTGAAGGACGCCCTCGCCGAGATCGGCATCGAGGGTATGACCGTCACCGAGGTCAAGGGCTTCGGTCGCCAGAAGGG
>JBJTAX010000029.1:0-7156 GCA_046091055.1 Verrucomicrobiota bacterium
AGCCGAAGCCCCAGGCGCCGATCTCGAGGGAGCGGAGCGCCTTCTGGAAGGACTCCTTGAACGTGCGGCCGATGGCCATCGCCTCGCCGACGGACTTCATCGCGGAGGTCAGGGACGTGTCGGCGCCGACGAACTTCTCGAACGTGAAGGGCGGGATCTTGGTGACGACATAGTCGATCGTCGGCTCGAAGCAGGCCGGCGTGGACTGGGTGATGTCGTTCCGGAGCTCGTCGAGCGAGTAGCCGACGGCGAGCTTGGCGGCGATCTTGGCGATCGGGAAGCCGGTGGCCTTGGAGGCGAGGGCGGACGAGCGCGACACGCGCGGGTTCATCTCGATCACGATCATGCGGCCGTTCTTCGGGTTGACCGAGAACTGGATGTTCGAACCGCCGGTCTCGACGCCGACGGCGCGGATGACCGCGAAGGAGGCGTCGCGCATCAGCTGGTATTCCTTGTCGGTCAGCGTGAGCACGGGGGCGACGGTGATGGAGTCGCCGGTGTGGACGCCCATCGGGTCGAAGTTCTCGATCGAGCAGATGATGACGCACTGGTCCTTGTGGTCGCGCATCACCTCCATCTCGTATTCCTTCCAGCCGAGCAGGCACTCCTCGATGAGGACCTCATGGACGGGCGAGGCGTCCAGCCCGGCCTGGGCCATGCGTTCGAATTCCTCGCGGTTGTAGGCGATGCCGCCGCCGGTGCCGCCGAGCGTGTAGGACGGGCGGATGATGACGGGGAACTCGCCGCCGATCAGGGCGACGGTCTCGCGGGCGGCGTCGAGCGTCTTGACGACGCGGGAGCGCGGCACGTCGAGGCCGATGTCGAGCATCAGCTTCTTGAAGATCTCGCGGTCCTCGCCGCGCTCGATCGCCGCTTCCTTCGCGCCGATCAGTTCGACGCCGTATTTGGCGAGGACGCCGGTGCGGGCGAGCTTGAGCGAGAGGTTGAGCGCGGTCTGGCCGCCGAGCGTTGGGAGCAGCGCGTCGGGCTTCTCCTTGGCGATGATGCGTTCCACGGATTCGACCGTGAGGGGTTCCACGTAGGTGACGTCCGCCGTCTCCGGGTCCGTCATGATCGTGGCGGGGTTCGAGTTCACCAGGATGACGCGGTAGCCTTCCTCGCGGAGCGCCTTGCAGGCCTGGGTGCCGGAATAATCGAACTCGCAGGCCTGGCCGATGATGATCGGACCCGAGCCGATGATGAGGATTGAGCGGATATCGGTCCTCTTAGGCATAGTGTTCCGCGGACTTTCAGCGACCGCTGGAAGGGTGGTCAAGTGGGGACTTCTAACAATTGAGGGCGCGCCGCGGGAAGGCGCTTGCAGGGTCGTCGCGGGCGGTCATTCATCGGGGCGTGGACATCATCAGGATCGCCGGCATCAAGTCCTTCGGACACCACGGAGCCCTTCCCGAAGAGAAGCGTCTCGGGCAGCGTTTCACGGTGTCCGTCGACCTCGAAATCGATACCCGTCCGGCCGCCGCGGCCGACGACCTGAAACTGACCGTGGACTACGCCGAGGTGATCCGGACGGTGGAGGCCCAGCTGACCGGGAAGCCCGTCTACCTGATTGAGACGTTGGCCCAGCAGATCGCCGCGCGGATTCTGGGGACTTTCGGGGTGGTCAAGGCCGTCACGGTCGAGGTCACCAAACCCTTCGCCCCGGTGGCGGCCGAGTTTGACGCGATTTCGGTCAAGATCCGACGCGAGCGGGCGTGAACGGCGTCCCCCAGCAGTACATCCTCGGCTTAGGCAGCAACCTGGGCGAAAGGGCTGCTATCCTCGGCCAAGCCATCGATCGCCTCCGTCAGTTACCCGGAACGTGCGTTTTGGCTGTTTCCGAGACCGTCGACTCCGATCCAATAGGGTACGCCGACCAGTCAAATTTCTTAAATCTTTGTCTAGCAATATCTTGTGTTTTAAATCCTGACGCATTGCTCGCCCGGACCCTGGAAATCGAGCGTCAGCTCGGCCGGGAGCGGACCTCGAACCGCAACGGCCCCCGGACCTTGGATATCGACCTGCTCTTCTATGAAGGAGGCGCCTGGGACAGCCCGACGGTCACCCTCCCCCACCCTAGGTGGTTTTCGCGTGAGTTTGTCATCTTTCCCCTAAGGAATCTGCTTCAAGCCCCTGTCCTCGCCAAGCACCCCGCTTGGGCTTCGCTGGCCACGGAGGTCTGGTCCCTGCCCGTCGGAGGCCAAGGCCTCCGCGCATGGCAAGGCCCGACCCCCTGGATCCAGACACCCTGACCGCCGACCGCTTCGGACACTCCCCGGCGCTCTGGCTCGCCCTGCCCTTGCTCCTGGGATGCGCCCTCGACGCCGCCGTCGGGGTCTCGCCGGGCCCATGGCTGATCGCCGGCCTGCTGGCCGCCGGCGCGGCATGGTGCGGACACCGCCGGGCGGGGTTCGCGCTCGTGCTGATCGCCGGCGCCGGCATCGCGCTCGGCGCGGCGTGGCACCACCTGCGCGCGCCGCCCTTGGCAACGGTCACGCCTCGCAGGACGTTCGTCGAACTGCCGCTGCGCATCGAACGCGCCGCGCCGCGCAAGGACGGCGCCGGGTGGCATGGGCTGGGCTGGGTCACCGACCGCGACGGCGGCCACTTCCGAAGGCGCGTGGCGGTGTCTGCCCAAGGGCCGTGCCCGGCGGACGGCGCGGAACTGATGATCGCAGGCGGCCTGACCCCGCTCGCCGGCGATGCGACGGGCTATGCCGCCTGGCTGCGTTCGCAGGGAGCGACGCTGCGGCTGCGGGGCGGGCGCGTGCTCGGCGAACTCGCCCCGCCCTCGCGTTTCGCGCTCTGGCGTCAGGCGCAGCAGGCAAGGCTCGAGCGCTGGCTGCGCGCGCTGCCCTGGGACGACCCCGTCGGCGGCGCGATGCTCGCGGCGACGATGCTCGGACGCACGGCGCTGCTGCCTGAAGACGCCAAGGCCGCCTTCGCCGCGACGGGCACGCTCCATCTCTTCGCCATCAGCGGGCTGCACATCGCGGGCATGGCGGCGATCCTCCTATGGCTAGCGCGCCGCGCCCGCGCGCCGGAACTGCCCGCCGGGCTCGCGATCCTCGCGCTGCTCTGGCTCTACGTGCAGGTGACCGGCGCGTCGCCCTCCGCCGTGCGCGCCTGGATCATGGCCGCTTTCCTCTGGGGCGGCCGCGTCGGAGGCCGCGCGACGCCGGCCTTGCAGTCGCTCGCGCTGGCGTGCGCCGTCACGCTCATCCTCTCGCCGGAAGCCTGCGCGGACGCCGGCTTCCAGCTGAGTTACGCGGCGGTGCTTGGGATCGTCGCCGCGGGCGCCCCGGCCGCGCGGCTGCTCTCGGCGCCGGAAGCCGCGACGCGCCTGACGCCGGCCGGAAGCCGCCCGGCATGGGCGCGCCTGCGCGCGAAGACGCGGGCGTTCCTGCTGGGCGGACTGGCGATCTCCTTCGCCGCGACGGTCGCCGGCGCGCCGCTGGCGCTCGGACTCTTCGGCGCGACGAGCCTCGGCGGCGTCGGCGTCAATCTGGTGCTCGTGCCGCTGTCGGAGATCCCGCTCGTGCTCGGGATGGCCTCGGTCGCTTGCAGTCCGTGGGAGACCCTCGCGCCCGCGGCGGTCTGGCTCAACGGCGCCGGCGCCGCGGTGCTGCGGGTGATGGCATTGACGGCGGAGGCCGCCGCGGGCCTTCCGGGCCTGCGGTTCGCACAAACCTTGCCGCAGCCATGGCTCGGGCCGGCGGGGGCCGGCCTGATCGCCGCCGTCTTCCTCGCGCAAGCCCAGTCGCGCGACGTCCGCCGCCTGCTCGGGGCGCCGGCGGCGACCTTGGCCGTCTGGCTGATCCTGGTGGTCATCCTGGGCGCCTCATCCTGACCTTGCCAGCCAAGGAGAGCAGGGGGAAAGTGCCGGCATGTCCCCGCTTTCCCTTCGTTCGCTCACGGCGCTCGCGCTGGCGACGCTCTCCGTCGACGCCGCGCGCCAGGAGTGGTCCGGCATCTATCCCGAGCTCGCCTATTTCAACAACGAGGGCGAGTGCGGCACCGGCGCCGTCGTGCCTTGGGCCGATCGCCTGTGGGTGATCACCTACGGCCCCCATCTGCCTTACGGCTCGAGCGACAAGCTCTACGAGATCACGCCGGACCTGCGGCAGATCGTCCGCCCGGAAAGCGTGGGCGGCACGCCGGCCAACCGCATGATCCACAAGGAATCCGACCAGCTGATCATCGGGCCCTATCTCATCGGCGCGAACCGCGACGTACGCGTGATTCCGCCGAAGCTCATGCCCGGACGGCTCACCGGCAACGCCCGTCACCTCGCCGACCCCGCGAACAAGGTCTACTTCGCCACCATGGAAGACGGCCTGTACGAGGTCGACGTCCGCACGCTCGCGGTGAAAGGCCTCATCAAGGAGATCAAGAACGTGCCCAAGCCGGGTCAGACCGCCGAGGTCAGTCCGGCGGCGATCACGTCGGTCTTGCCCGGTTACCACGGCAAAGGCCTCTACTCCGGCCAAGGATTCGTCATCCTCGCCAACAACGGCGAACAAGGCGCCAAGGCCCTCGCCGACCCGACGATCGTCAGCGGCGCGCTAGGCTCCTTCAACGGCGAAGGCAACTGGTCGCTCATCCGCCGCAACCAGTTCACCGAGGTCACCGGGCCGGGCGGCCTGACCGGCAACGCCGATCCGGCGAAGGATCCCATCTGGACGATCGGGTGGGATTTCCGCTCCGTCATCCTCATGGTGATGGAAGACGGCAAGTGGATGAGCTACCGCCTGCCCAAGGGCAGCCATTCGTACGACGGCGCGCACGGCTGGAACACCGAGTGGCCGCGCATCCGCGACATCGGCGAAGCCGGCTCGCGCCTCATGACGATGCACGGCCTCTTCTGGAGATTCCCCGACGGCTTCTCCTCGAAGCGTTCCGCCGGCATCGCGCCGCGCTCGGCCTACCTGAAGGTCATCGGCGACTTCACCCGCTGGCAGGACCGCCTCGTCTTCGGCTGCGACGACACCGCAAAATCCGAATTCCTCAACAAGCGTCCCGCCAAGGGCGCGCTCGCCGGCCCCGGCCAGTCGCAGTCCAACCTCTGGTTCACTTCGCTCGACACGCCCGATAAGCTCGGTCCGGCCATCGGCCGCTGCAGCGTCTGGGCCGACGAACCGGTCAAGGCCGGCGTCGCCTCCGACCCGTTCCTGCTCGCAGGCTTCGCGAAGCGCGCGGTCTTCGTCTCGCACGACGGGGCCGCCGCGACGACCATCACGCTGGAGATCGACGCCCATGGCGACGGCGCATGGAAGGCCTGGCGGAACGTCGCCTTGAAAGCAGGCGACGCCTCGGCCTGGCTCGAGATCCCGGCGGACCTGCCCGGCGCCTGGATCCGCGCGAAGACAGACCGTGACGTCGCCAAGGCGAGCGTCACGTTCCAATACGCGGCCGAAGACGGCCGGGCGAACGAACGCGGGAGCCTCTTCAAGGGCCTCAGCAAGGCCGGCGACGCGACGTCGCAGGGAGCCTTCCTGCTCACGCGTGGCGGCAACCTCCGCACCCTTTCCGTGCTGGCGGCGACCATGACGCCCGACCAGACCACCGTCGGCGACGCCTACGAGCTCTCCGCGGATCTCAAGCTCACCAAGATGGCGGACCAGCAGGCCGCCGCCTTCGTGCAGAAGAACACGCCCATCCCGGGGGGCATCATCACCGCCGACGACGCCTCCGTCATCTTCGAAGAAAGCGGCGTCCGCTGGCGCCTGCCTCGCTCGCCTTCCGCGGCGCACGACGGCCTGCTCGCCCGCTCGGCGCTCCGCAAGGCCCGCGAGGTCTGCACCGAACGAGACATGCTGCAGGCCCACGGCACCTTCTACGAACTCCCCGCGCTGAACGCCAAGGGTGCCATCCGCATGCGTCCGATCGCGACCAGCGACGCCGCCGTGCATGACTACTGCTCCTATCGCGGCCTGCTCGTGCTCAGCGGCATCTCGCCCGAGGCCGCGAAGGACGACCGCCATGTCATCCGCTCCGACGATGGCCAGGCCGCCGTCTGGGTCGGCGCCGCCGACGATCTCTGGAAGCTCGGGAAGCCGCGCGGCTTCGGCGGGCCATGGAAGGACACGACCGTCCGGAAAGACGCCCCCTCCGACCCGTACCTGATGACCGGCTACGACCAGAAGTCTCTCCGGCTCACCAACCACGGCGCGAGGCCCGTCCGAGTGTCCGTGCTCCTCGACGTCGCCGGCGACGGTCGCTCCTCCGCCTACCGCACCTTCGAAGTCGCGGCGGGCGCCGAAGTCACGCATACCTTCGAACCCTGGCTGAACGCCTACTGGATCCGCTTCCTGTCCGACGAGGACGCCGTCCTTTCCGCCCAGCTGACCTACGAATAACCGGAACCGTTGCCTTTTACCGTGGTTCCATACGGACACCCCCTCACCATGTCGCTCCGCCTCCTCGCCCTCCTCGCCCTCGTCTCGCCGCTGTGCGCAGCCGAAGCCCCCGCCACCCTGCTCGCCCAGCCGGACAAGGAGATCGTCGCCGACGGCCTGACCAAGGACTCGCCCGCCGCCGACTGGAAGGTCGTCAAAGGCAAATGGGAGCGCACCGCCGACGGGGTGCGCGTCGAAGAGATCCCCGCCGACAAGCATGGCGCCGTCAGCCGCGTCGCCCAGAAGCTCCAGGACCTGGTCATCGCCTTCGAGTTCCGCCTCGACGGCGCGAAGTCCGTCTCGCTCAGCATCAACGCGACCAAGGACCACATGGCGCGCGTGCACATCACGCCCACCGCGCTGCGCGTCCAGAAAGACGACAACGATCACGACGGTCCCGACAAGGCCGTCGTCTTCCTGAACAGCACGCAGGCCTTCGAAGCCGGCACCTGGCACCGCGTCGTGCTCGAGATGGTCGGCGACACCATGGTCGCGACGATCGACGGCAAGCTCAGCGCCTTCGGCAGCGACCCGCTTTTCAAGACCGAGAAGGTGAGCCCGGGCTTCACCTGCGCCGGCCAGTCCGCCACCTTCCGCAACTTCGCCCTCTGGAGCGCCAAGACCGAACCCAAAGCCACCTGGAAGGAGACCAGCGTCAAGGTCGCCGAGGCCATGGCCGCCGCGCCGAAGCCGGCCGCGCCGGCCGCCAAGGGCAAGGCCGCGGCGAAAGGCAAAGGCAAGGCCAAGGCCGCCAAATAAGC
>JBJTAX010000030.1:0-9554 GCA_046091055.1 Verrucomicrobiota bacterium
CCGGCGAGCCCCCGGTGGACGCGCCGCAGGACATCGTCGACTCGGTGCTCAAGACGGACGTCGATAGCTGGCGCTTCGTGACCATCGTCTTCGCCGTCACCATCGGCGCCCCGGTCATGGAGGAACTCGCCTTCCGCGGCATGCTCTATCCCGGCCTGCGCCGCCTCTTCGTCACGGGCTCCACGCGCCACGAACGCTGGATCGCGGCCTGCCTCACGGGGGTGATCTTCAGCGCGGCCCATCAGAGCCCTTCCGCCGCCCTGCCCCTCTTCGGTTTCGGCGCCTTCATGTGCCTGGTCCGCGACCGCTACGGCCTGCTGACCTGCATGGCGGCCCACGCCTGCTTCAACGCTTGGAACCTCTTCTGGTTGAAACTGGCGCCCGCCGCGTCCACGCTCTGAAGCCATGGGCGCCCTCACGACGCTGACGGAACGCTCGGTCGCGAGGTTGACCGAGGAGGAGATCATCCGCCGCGTGGTGCAGTCCCTCGCCGACGCCGCCCCGGCCTTTCCCGAGGGTCCCGGCGGTGATTGCGCCCACCTTCCGACGAGGGGCGGCCGTTCCATCCGCGCCAGCACGATCGACTCGGTGATCCTGGGCCGCCATTTCGACGCGGCCTGCGACGGCATCCGCGCCGGCGCTAAGCTGGTGAACCGCAACCTGAGCGACCTCGCCGCGGCGGGCGCCGCGCCCTCCGACGCCCTGCTGTCGCTGGTGATCGGGCCCGACGTCGACGCGACCTGGCTCACCGACGTCGCCCATGGCGCCGGCCGCGCCGCCGCCCGGGCGGGCCTGCGCATCGTCGGCGGCGACGTCTGCCGCGGCGCGCCGGGCTCGTTCGTCGGTACGCTCGCCGTCCAAGGCTTCGCCCATCGGGTGCTGACGCGGCGCCGATGCGCACCGGGCGACGTGCTGTTCGTGACCGGCGAACTCGGCGGCTCGCTCTACGGCAAGCATCTCGATTTCGCTCCGCGCCTCGCCGAAGGCGAATGGCTCTGCGGCCACGGCGAAGTGACGGCCTGCACCGACCTTTCCGACGGCCTCACGAAAGACCTGCCCGGACTGCTCGGACCGAAGCTCGACGCCCGCATAGACGTGGCGTCCCTGCCGGTCTCCGACGCCGCAAAGGCGCTCGCGAAGGCCGACGGCAAGCCCGTCCGCGAACACGCCCTGCAGGACGGCGAGGACTACGAGCTCTTGTTCGCGGTCAGCGCCGACCGGGCCGACCTGCTCGAAGCCTCCTTCCGCAAGGCCTTCCCGCTCACGCGGCTCACGCGCCTGGGCACGGTCGAAGCCGGCACGGGCCTGGCCCGGGACCTGGGGGACGGCGAACCGATCAAGGTCCGCGGCTTCGGTCACTTCGCCTGAACCGCCGGTCCGCTCACATGCGGTACCGACGGATCGCCACGAACAGCGCGAAGATGAAAGCCGAGGCGCCGAAGGTGACCGTCACGGTCTCGTAGGTGGCGAGCAACTCGAGCACCTGGTCGAGGAGCCTGACGGATTCCTTGGTGTCGCGCTCGGCGACCTCCAAGGCGCTGGCCGCCGCGGCGGCGGTCACCTCGACGTTCTTGTTGTCGGACTTCGTGCCTTGGTCGGTGAAGAGCACCACGCCCGTGTCCGCGGACTTCATCGCGGCCTTGTATGCCTCGAAAGAGGACTGGATGCCGACGGTCGTCTCCTTGACCCGCTTGGTGGTGTCGCTCAGCTCGCGGCTGAACCACAGTCCGGCGAGGGACACGAGCAAGGTCACGACGGCCATGCCGACGATGCCGATCTCGGCTTGGACGAGGTTATTGTTGGCGGATCGACCGCGGCTTCGCTGGGCGCACATGAGTGGGTTTTGTTCAAAGATTGAGAGATGCCTGGCCGTCGTCCGGCTTCGGGGGTCCGGGCTTGGCGGCGGCAGGCTTCTTCGCGGCGGGCTTCTTCGCGGCGGGCTTCTTCGCGGCGGGCTTCTTCGCGGCGGGCTTGCCGACCGCCTTCTTCCCAACGCCCGGGCGGCGACGCTTCTTGGGCTTCTTCCTGCGGACAAAGAGACTCTTCCACGCAGGGTCCTTCTTCTTTAACTTGAAGCCGAGTTTGCGGCGGATGTTGGTGGTGATCCAGTCGACCAGCTCCGGGGCGACGGCGCCGCAGAGACCCTGGACGATGGCCTTGTTCAGGGACGAGAGATCCCAAGGGAACATCACGAAATAGGCGATGACGGCGAAGATAGCGGCGGCCAGCACATGCCGCAGCGAACGCTGCCAGCTGGCAGCGGCGGCCTCGTCGACCAGCAGGCGTCCGACCATGGCGGCGGCGCCGATCAAGGCCACGATCCAGCCGCCGGACTTGAAGGCGAGCAGCGCGAGCTGGAAATTATTGACCATGCCCGCACCAGGCTTGGGCGCGGCGGCTTCCGCGAGGAACATCGCCAAGGTCATGCGCGGCCTTTCCCGGTCCGGAGTCCGTTCCCCGCGGGACGGGGGGCTGATGTGGGGAGACTTCGCAAGGCGAAGGAGTATCCGCGAGGATACGGTTCGTAAAAAGGGGAGAGTCAGCCTTGGGCCGGCCGCCGGCCCTCTCAATCCCTAATTATAGAGGAATTAATGGAAAATGCCCTTAAAGCGCTGCTTTTCGGGCCGGGCGACCTTCGTCGACCTCGATGTAGTCGAACATCGTGTCCACGCCGGCGTCGGCGGTCAGGCCGTTCTCCTTGAGGCGACGGACGAGCACTTCGTTGGCTTCGTCGCGCCAGCCGCGCTTGGTCATGAATCCGTTCCAGATCTCGATGTCATTCGTGGAAAGCTGACGGCCCTTGGCCTCGGCCCAGGCGAGGATCTGCTCGGAGGTCGCGGCCGGATTCTGCAGCACCCAGACGCGCAGCTCGTCATACTTGATGCCGAGATACTGGCAGCAACGGTCGTCGAAGGCCTTGCCGAGATTGTTCACGAAATCGGCGTGCAGCCGGCCGGCGGCGTGCAGGCGGATCTTCGAGACCAAGCGAGGAAGGTAGACAAAGCCGCGGACGGCTTCGTAAGGGCTGAGGAGACCGGGAACGAGAGGCATGGGAGGGAAGATAGGTGAAGATGAAAGAGGGATGATAAAGGATGGAAGATTAAAACGAGTTAGGTCTTAGCGGATAGCGGCTGGCGGTTAGCGGTTAGGAAAAACAAGGGACGACCGGAAGATGGGCTATGGAGCCTACCACCAGGGCAGCTTTCCGCCTTCTTTTCTCCCCCTGCATACTGGTGCACCCAACCGCTTACCGCCAACCGCTAACCGCTTTCACCTAACGTTTGCACCTCTTCTGGCCAACTGGCCCACCGATCAACCGATCAACTGCGTGCCCTCCGGCCCTCTGCCCTCCATTGCCTTGCCCTCCGGCCCTCCCTGCCTTTCCTAACCCTACCCCTGCTCCTACCCCTTCTCTCATGAAGTTTCTCCTTACCCTCCTCCTCGCTGTCACCGGCTTCGCGGCCGACGGCGCCAAGCCGTCGTTCTCGTCGGCTAAGTACGACAAGGACATCGCGGCCTTCGAAACCGCGGACAAGGCGACGCCTCCGCCTCAGGGCGCGTTACTGCTCTCGGGCGCCAGCACGCTGCGCCTGTGGAAGACGGCGGCCCGTGACTTCGCCCCTTACCCGCTCATCAACCGCGGCTTCGGCGGCTCGAAGACCACGGAAGTCCTCGGCTACATGGATCGCATCGTGCTGCCTTACCACCCGCGCGTGATCGTCTTCCACTGCGGCAGCAACGACATCAACGCCGGTGATACCGCCGAGGCCGTGGTCACCCGCGTGACCGAGTACCATCGCCGCCTCCGCGCCGAAAATCCGCACGCCCGGCTCGTCCTGCTCTCGACCACCCAGGCGCCGTCCCGTCGGACGAAGTGGGCCGAGATGAAGAAAGCCGACGAAGGATTCCGCGCCCTCGCCGCCGCCCATCCGGAGATACGGTTCGTGGACATCAACCCCGCGCTCAACCTCCCCGACGGCGAGCCCCGACCCGGCGTCTACCTCAAGGACAACCTGCACCCTTCCGAAGCCGGTTACGCCGCGATGCTCAAGGTCATCCGTCCTGCCGTCGACGAGGCCTGGCAGGCGACGGAGGCGGCGTTTAAGAAGTAGGAGCGGTTAGGTAGGGTTGAGCGCCCTCGCTCAACCGCGGCTGACCAAGGGTGGTCAGCCCTACCCCGCATTCTTTTCCTATACTCCATACTCGATACTCCATACTTTCTCTCAGCCCGATGCACGAACCCTCCGCCCATCCTGCCGCTGAACGTTTCCCGAACGGGCCGTTCACGCGGTATATGATCGGCGAAGGAATCTCGATGACGGGCACCTGGATGCAGGGCATGGCGCTCGGGTGGGTGATGACCGAAGTCGTGGTCCGCGACGGACTCCGGAGCTACGAAGGCCTGCTCCAGGCCGCGCCGCATCTCGCGAGCGGGATCGTGATGCTCCTGCTCTTCCGCCTCGGCGGCGCCTACGCAGACCGGCATGACAAGCGCTTCATCCTCCAGATCTGCCAGATCGCGCAGATCGGCTTCGCCCTCGCGATCGGCCAGCTCATCGCGCACGACGCCCTGCACACCTGGCATCTGATCGTCGCGGCCGCCCTGCTCGGCGTCTCCAGCTCCTTCGAGATGCCCGCCGCCGCGGCGATCGTCCCCGAACTCGTCGCCAAGGAGAACGTCGCCAAGGCCATCTCGGTCGACCGCGCGGTCTTCCACGCCACGCGTCTCATCGGCCCCGCCGCGGCCGGCTATCTCGTCGGCCGCTACGGGGCCCAATGGGCCTTCTACCTGAACGCGGCCTCGTTCGTGGCGCTGATGGTCGCCTTGGCCACGCTGCCGCGCCGTCCGCAAGGCACGGCCGAAGAGGAACAGCAGCGCCAAGGGGGCGCCGGCGAAGGCTTCCGCCATGTCCGTCAGGACAAGCCGAGCCTCGCGATGGTCGCGCTCCTGGCCACCAACACGCTCTTCGTCTTCCCGGTCATCATCGTCCTGCTCCCGATCTACGCGCGCAGCGACCTCAAGGCCACGGCCGAGCAGATGGGCCTGCTGATGCTCTGCTCGGGGCTCGGTTCGGTCTCCGGCTCGCTGCTGATCATGGCCCTGCGCCCGGCGCTGCGTCGCCTCGCCATCCTGACCGGCATGGTCCTCGCCTGCGGGGCGCTGGTGAGCCTCAGCCTGGCCACCGGCCTCGTCTGGGCCGGCGCCTCGCTCGTCGGCCTCGCGGTAGGCGTCTCGACCCTCGTCGGCCTCGCCAACACCATCGTCCAGGAACGTTCACCCGCCGAGCTGCGCGGCCGCGTGTCCGCCGTCGCCGGCCTGAGCTTCTTCGGCTTCCTGCCCTTCGCCGCGATCATCATGGGCTGGATGACCGACCTCTTCAGGCTACGCAACGTCCTCCTCGGCTCGTCGATCTGCTACGCCTTCATCGGCTTGCTCGTCATGCTCACCGTCGGCAGCAAGGTGACGGGCGAGCAGGAGCCGGATACGGCGGGCAATTAAAGCAAAGGGAGACCGGAAAGAATGCTGTGGTCCTGCACCCCAGGTTTCCCTTTGAGCTCTGCCACGAGGCAGGGACGGCTCTCCGAGCCGTCCGTCTGCCTTCAAAGCGGCCTAGTCTATTGGTTCAACGGCGGGTTCGGAGAACCCGCCCTACCCAACCGCAAAGTGGTGCACCCGTTGGGATTCGAACCCAAATCGCCGGCTTCGGAGGCCAGAATTCTATCCATTGAAATACGGGTACCTGCCGCGATGAAGCCGCGTAGGCCCCAGGGAGTCAACCCTTCCCCATGAGGCTTACTTGGCCGGTAGCGTACGGTCGGAGAAATCGGCGTAGTTCTTCCAGTCCTCGAGCAGGATGTCGTGCTTGCCCGGGCGGATATGGTATCCGATGGTGCGGCCGACGGGCTTGCTGATAGGCGGGAATTCCTTGGTCCCGAGTCCGGGCTGGCCGAGCACCTGATAGACGGGGTCGGCATGCACGGCGCCGAGGAATTCGCCGAGCGGATCGGCCCAGCTGTCCTCCGAGGCGCTGGCGACGTAGAGCGGGCGCGGCGCGACGAGCGCGAGCAGGTAATGGGCGTCCAGCGGGAGCTGGTCTTCCTTTTCCGAATAGGTCTCGAAGCGAGCGGTGAACCAATGCGGGAAACCGCGGCCGGGATAATGTCCGGTGATCACGCCGACGGTCTCGCCAAAGATACGCTTGTTGAGCGCGGCGCCGCCGCAGCCGGAGTCGTTCGAGATCACGAAGGCGAAACGCCGGTCCTGCGCGCCGGCCCAAAGCGAGGCCTTGCCGAGCCGCGAATGGCCGTGCACGGCGGCGCGCTGGGCGTCGACCGACGGCACCTGCTCAAGCACGTCGAGCATGCGCGACAGGCCCCAGGCCCAGCAGCCGATGGCGGCCCATTCGCCGTCTTTCCATTTCGTGTGCGCGCCGTCAGGCGAGATCGCCGCGCGGTAACCATCCTTCCAGCCTTCGGGATGATCGGGCTCGAAATCGCCGTAATAAGCCGTGGCCGAGGCGTAGCCGCGGTCGAGGAGAGCTTCGAATTCCCAGCGATGCGCCTGCCCGCCGCGCAAGGCGGGGTCGGCCTTCGTGGTGCCCTTCAGCGCCCACTGCTTCGAGACCCAGCTTCCGGTGACGAAGACCGCCGGATCCTCGGTGGTGGTGTGGTTGCTGCCGAAGTTCAGGCCGACGAAGACCGGCGCGGGACGCTTGGCCGCGTTGGGCACATAAAGCAGCATGTCGAAGGAGGGGCCTTTCTTGCCGATCGGCCAGACCTTGAACTGGGTGCGCGTGGCCTTGCCGCCGAAGGCGTCCTTGGACTGCTCGCGCACCTCGACCACGGCGTCGGCCTGGAGCTTCTTCGTGTCGGGCGTGCGGCCGAACAGGGTCTCCTCGACGAGGCGGAAGACCTCCGGACGGCGGACCTCGTGCCACATCCTCGCGTCCGTGACCTTGCGTCCGTCGGCGCACACGAGCGGGTCGGGCAAGGTGTACGGCGGGACCTTCGATTCTTCGGTGATCGTCGGCGGGATCGCAGCCAGCAAAAGCAGAGGGAGCAGCATGACGCGACTATGAATCACAGTCGCGAGGGGGCAAGGCCGAGGTAGGGGCAGGACTACGTCATGCCCGACGACAAAGGGCGCGGCGAAGCCACGCCCCTACCCTGCGTTCACCATTCGGCGAACGGCGGCCATGGCAATGGCCGCCCTACCTCGAGACATGACTCAAAGGGGAACCGGAAACCGGATAATTAGCCGGGGAAATATCCTCAGCATACATTCCGGTTTCCGGTCTCCCCTTGAGTTCAGCCCCCCTTGTCCACGTGTCACCTTGCCCACGTGCCCCCTCGTTCGAAGTTTGTCGCTCAGCGCTCCCAAACTTCGAACGCGTACACCAACCCCTGATACTCACCCTTCTTCGCCGACACGAGTTTGGTGAAGATCTTCCGCCAGTCGGCGGGAAAGAAACGGTCGCCTTCGAAATCGCGGTCGATGCGCGTGATGAACAGGCGGTCGCACAGCGGCGTCCCCTCGGCGTAGATCCTTTCGCCGCCGGTGATCCAGACCGGGCCCGGCCACTCGTCCATCCGGTCCGCGATGACGATGGCCTCGGCCAAGGCCGCGGCGCGCTCGGCGCCCGGGAAGATCTTGTTGGGGTCCCGCGAGACGACCACGGTCCCCCGGCCCGGCAAGGCCTTGCCGAGTTCGGCGTAACAGGCCGGGCCTTCGATCATCACGCCTCCCTTGGTCTGGTCCATGAACCAGGCCAGGTCTTCCGGGATATGCCACGGAAGCCTGCCCTCCTTGCCGATGACCCCGTTACGAGCCACGGCGACGATGCAATAGAGGGGCTTGGGCACATCCAAGGCATGCCAATAAGCCTTCCGGAAGCAAGCACCGGAGGGGGATTGGACGGGTTGACACCCGCCGAAAGGCTGGGGTAGGTTGCCGGAATGATTACCTGGCTCCAGAACGCCACCGGCAAGCACCACCGCCTGATCTTCGGCTTCCTGCTGGTGATCATCGTGGTCTCCTTCGTCTTCTACGGGTTCGCCGGCCGCGGCGCCCTGACCGGCGGCCCCGCCTACGTCTACCAAGGCGTCAACCTCAACGACCCGGCCGTCCGTTCCCGCTTCAATGACGCGGTGTTCTTCGGCCAGATGACCGGCCAGCGCATCGACCCTAACGGCCTGGTGCAGCGTGTCGCCGAACTCAGCCTCGCCGACGGCCTCGACATCCCCGAGCCTTCGGAGATCGAGATCCGCCGCATCGCCCGCGAGATGACCACGGCGCCCGATGGCAGCGGCACCGACGGCCTGAACAAATTCCTGGAATTCGCCGCCAAGCAACTGAACGTCACCGACCTCGAGGTCCGCGCCCGTTTTGAAACCTACGTGAAGGACACGTGGCGCATCCAGAAGGCCGTCGGCACCCTGGCCGGCTCGGGCCACGCCACCTCCGCCCAGGTGAAGCGCATCCTCGACCGCGAGCGCACCAAATGGACGGTCGACGTCGCCACTTTCTCGGCCGCCGGCTTCAAGCCCGAGATCAAGGTCGACGAAGCCAAGGCCAAGGAAGCCTTCGTGGCCAACATCGAAGATTACCGACTGCCCGCCCAGGTCGCCGTCACCGCGGTGACCATCGCCCCGACCGCCGCCGACACGGCCCCGGTGACCGACGACGAGATCATCAACATGGGCTATAACCAGGCCGAAAAATTCAAGTTTGAGACCGGCAAGGTCAAGGAACAGGCCCTCGCCAAGCGCGCCGAGCTCGAGAAGCTCGTCCGCGCCGACCGCGCCGTCACGAACCTCGCAGGCCAGGTCTCCGACGAGCTCGCCGATAAGTTTCCGGTCGACGCGACCAAGGCCGACAGCAAGGAGTTCGCCGCCTGGATCAAGGCGAAGGGCGCCAAGGTGACGACCATCCCGGCCTTCGACGTGACGTCCACCCCGGCCATCGCCAAAATCCCCGAGGGAGCGCTCCGCGTAGCCGGCGAGCTCAACGAACGCGAATGGCGGACCGAAGTCTACCGCTCCGAAGAGGGCGCCACGTTCGTCTTCCTCAACCAGCGCACCCCCGACCGGCTGCCGAGCTTCGAGGAGGTCAAGGCCAAGGCCGTGGCCAACTGGCAGAAGTCCCAGCTCAACCGCCTCCTCGCCGAGGAAGTCGCCAAGGTCGGCAAGGCCCTGCGGTCCGACCTCGCCGCCGGCAAGAGCTTCACCGACAGCGCCAAGGCCCGGCAGCTCAAGCTGACCTCGCCCGAGGCCTTCACGGTCTACGCCGTACCGGCCGAGATCACCGCCGCCAACGAGAACACCGGCCTGCTCATCGAAGCCGCCGGCGTGGGCCAGGTGACCTCCGCCATCCGCGTCGCGAACGGCGACCACGTCTTCATCCGGCCGGCCAAGAAGGACCTGCCGGAGGACAAGAGCGGCGCCGAGGAGAGCCGCGTCTTCGCCCAGCGCATCTCCCAGCGCAACGCCTACTTCACCGGGGTCGGCATCGTGCAGGACGTCGTCCCGCCGCCCGCCCAGCCCAAGTAAGGGAG
>JBJTAX010000031.1:0-5544 GCA_046091055.1 Verrucomicrobiota bacterium
TTGGACTCCATGATCTCGGAGACGAGGCGGATGGAGTACGGGAAGTCCTGCTCGGACGGCAGGACGGAGAGCAGCGAGCGCTCGGCGAGGTTGCCGTGGCCGGTCTCGCGGCGGGAGGTCATGCCGAAACGGCCGGTCTCACCCACCGAGAAGGGCGGGAAGTTGTAGTGCAGGAGGAA
The DNA here is from genome assembly GCA_046091055.1 of Verrucomicrobiota bacterium. Lineage (GTDB taxonomy): Bacteria > Verrucomicrobiota > Verrucomicrobiia > Opitutales > UBA953 > UBA953. The sequence continues at coordinate 180 of JBJTAX010000031.1, forward strand.
CGAGCGCTTGCTCGGGCCGCCGGTGATCGCGTCGACTTCCTGGGCGTCCTTGGAGGTGCCGAGGGTGGCGAGGACGAGGCCCTGGGTCTCGCCGCGCTGGAAGAGCGAGGAACCGTGGACGCGGGGCAGGACGTCGACGTCGCAGGAGATCGGGCGCAGGTCCAGCGGCTTGCGGCCGTCGGCGCGCTCGCCGCTCTGGATGATGGCGTTGCGGTAGACCTTCTCCTGGAGCTTCTCGAAGGCCATCTTGATCTGGCGGGCGTCGAAGACGTCGCCGAGCTCGGCCTTGCAGGCGGCCTTGGCCTTCTCGACCACCGCCTTCACGGCGTCGCCGCGTTCCTTCTTGGAGGCGAGGAAGATCGCCTTCTGGAGCTGGTCGCCTTCGGCGGCCACGCGTTCGCAGATGGCGAGGGCCTTCGGCTCGCAGACGACGAGCGGGAACACGCGCTTGGCCTTGGAGTACGTCGCGGCGAGCTTGCGCTGGGCGGCGATGATCGGCTGGATGGCCTTCTGGGAGTATTCGAGGGCGGCGATGAAGTCGGCTTCCGGCAGCTGGTCGGCCGAGCCTTCGATCATCATCATGTCGTTCTCGTTGCCGACGTAGATGAGGTCCAGGTCGGACTCATACTGCTGCTCGTGGGTCGGGTTGACGACGAACTGGCCGTTGATGCGGCCGAGGCGGATGCCGGCGATCGGGCCGTTCCACGGGATGTCGGAGCAGAGGAGCGCGGCGGAGGCGCCGTTCACCATCAGCACGTCGGAATCGTTGATCTGGTCGGCCGAGAGGAGGAGTCCGATGACCTGGACTTCGTTGAGGAAGCCTTCGGGAAAGAGCGGGCGGAGGGGGCGGTCGCAGAGGCGCGAGGTCAGGATCTCCTTGTCGGAAGGCTTGCCTTCGCGACGGAAGTAGCTGCCCGGGAAACGGCCGGCCGCCGCGACCTTCTCGCGGTAGTCGACGGTCAGGGGGAAGAAGTCCTGGTCGGGGGAGCGCAGGTCTTCGGCGGCGGTGGCCGACACGAAGAGCGTGGTCTCGCCCTTGCTGATGGTGACCGCGCCGTTGGCGAGGCGGGCGATGGAGCCCGTGCTGATCGTGATCCCGAGTTCGTCGATGGTCACGGAGTGTTTCTGTTTCATGGTGTGTTTTTGCTTGGTGCGTTGTGCCGGGCGGGAGTGCCCGGCGGGTTGTGGTTGGGTGGGGTGAAAAGCGGACGTCCCAACCAAGGCTGGGACGCTCGGTGAACAAAAGCGCCCGGGGGCGCCGTTCACTTGCGGAGGTTGAGCTTGGCGAGGAGCGCGTTGTAGCGGTCCAGGTCGCTCGACTTCAGGTAGGCGAGGAGCTTGCGACGACGGTTCGTCAGCATGATCAGGCCGCGACGGGAGTGGAAATCCTTGCGATGGGTGCGCAGGTGCTCGGTCAGGTGGGTGACGCGGGCGGTGATCAGGGCGACCTGGACTTCCGGAGAACCGGTGTCCTTGGCGTCCTGCTGGTGCTTCTTGATGACTTCGGACTTATTGACCGACATGGGGGTGGTTAGTTTTGGGTTGAGGATGGCCGACTTGGGAGGAATTCCCGAAAGCCCCGCCGTCAGGCCGGACTCTCCGTCTGGAACAGGCTTGCGCCCGCCGACCAGCGTGAGAAGGGCTCCGCCCCTCTCCCTAACGAAGTTGACCCATGGAAATGACAGTCCCCAGGTCCCATAGCAAGCAGGAACAAGCACATGAACCCCGCCAGGCCGGGGATATTGGCATGTTTTCGGTCAGTTAGGCAGGTCGAGCCGGTAGACATCCTCCCGATTCCGCCGGATGGCCGGAAAGTGCCAGCCGCGCGGCTCGGGTATGATTTCCGAAAGGTCGAAGACCTGGACCGACTTAGGCAGCGGCTCGAAGAACAACGTGAACCGGTGCGCGCGACCAGACGGCACCCTCGTCCAATGCGGGTAGAGGGAGATGTTCTCGAAACCGACCATGGCGCTGGCGTGGACGGAGTCGCGGTCGAGCAGGAACGTGCTCTGCCAGATACGCAGGGCATGGGAGTAGTGCGGAGCGCAGCGCACGTGCACGACGACGGGATCCGACGGACGGACTTCCGCCGCGGGCTCGACCGCAGGGAGGACGGCAGGCGCAGGCGAAAAGGGAGACGGGCTCATCGTTCCCGGATTCTACCCAAAGAAGGGCGGACGGCAAGACTCGGCCGATTAGTCCGTTGACTCCCTCCCCTGCCCGGAGCGTCATAGCGGCATGGAATCAGGTTCCGAAGACCCGCCTCGCCTCACCGGCGCCGAGCGCGGCAAGCTGCGCAGTCTCGCGCAGACGCTCGACCCCAAGGTGTTCGTCGGCAAGGCCGGCGTGAACGCGGGGATCGCCAAGCTCCTTGAAGAAGCCTTCCGCAACGCCGACCTGGTCAAGGTGCGCTTCACCTCCGAACGCGACGAGATGGAGAGGCAAGCCCGGGAACTCGCCATGCTGACCGAGAGCGAGGTCATCGGCAGCGTCGGCCGCACGGCGACGTTCTTCAAGCTCGGCGCCGACGCCGAATGAACGATGGACGCCTCGCTGTTCCAGTCCCGGCACGAGGCGTTCATCACCCAGGCGGAAACCGCCCTGCGCCGGCTGGCCCCGGCGGCGACGGCCCGACCGGCGCGCCTCCATGAGGCGATGCGCTACGCGCTGGAGGCCGGAGGGAAACGTCTGCGGCCCGTGCTCTGCCTGGCCTCAGCCGTGGCCTTCGACCCGCAGGCGGACGCCTCCCACGCCGCCACCGCCCTGGAGTGCGTCCACACCTACTCGCTGATCCACGACGACCTGCCATGCATGGACGACTCCGACCTGCGTCGTGGCCGCCCCTCGTGCCACAAGGCCTTCGACGAGGCCACGGCCCTGCTGGCCGGCGACGCCCTGCAGCCTCTGGCCTTCGAACTCCTCGCCGTCGGCCACGCCGACCGCCCCGCCCTCGCCACCGCGCTCGTGCGCGAACTGGCCGTGACGGCTGGCTCGACGCTGCTCGTGGGCGGACAGACCGAAGACATGGGCGGACTCGCCGCCGGCTCGACGGAAGAACGCCTCGAGTTCATCCTGCTCGGCAAGCCCGCCGCGATGCTCAGCGCCTCGTTCGTCATGGGCGCGTTGGTCGGCGGAGCCTCCGCCGCCGACGTCGAACGTTTCCGCCGCGCCGGCCGCGCCGCGGGCATCGCCTTCCAGCTGGTCGACGACCTCCTCGACCTCACGGCGGACGCCGCCCAGCTGGGCAAGCCCGTGGGCGCCGACGCGCAGAACGGCAAGTTCACCCATGCGGGCCTGCACGGCCTCGAAGCGACGAAGCAGCGCGTCAAGACGCTCACCGAGGAGACCATCGGACACCTGCGGTCGACCAAGGCGGACACGGCCTTCCTCGCCGAACTCGTCCGCCGGATGGCGGCGCGCCGCAGCTGATTAGTCGTCGAGGCGCCGGCCGCCGGACGGCAGCTGATCGGGCAGGAAGCCGTAATAGGTGCCGATCCAGAGGCGCCAGGAGAACGCATGGATGAGCGGCGGCATCACGAAGATCGCCCCCACCGCGAGACGCACCGCCCAGTCGCCGCCGATCCAGCCCAGACGATAGGCGACGAGCACGAGCGGGAGCACGCCGAAGGCAGAGAGTCCGTAGTTCCAGACGATCGCGCCGAGGAAGAAGCCCTCCTTGCGCCGCAGGGTCATGCCGCAGCCCGCGCAATGCGTCGGCGTGTCCCAGAGACGCGCGAACCGTCCCGCCTGGTCGCCCTCGGCGCGGATCGGCGCACCACAGTCCGGACAACGTCCGCAGGCTGATTTCCAGAAGATGTCCGCGCGGAAAGCCATGCCCGGAGTCTGTCCGCACCGACCGGGGGCGCAAGCCAAGCAAAAGGCCGGCCACCTAATGGTAGCCGGCCTTGATGAGCCTATGCTCGTCGCTGATTACTCGGCGGCGGTCTCACCCACCTGGAAGCGGGCGAAACGGACGATCGACACCTCTTCGCCGACCTTGGACTTGGCGGCGGCGATGAGGGCCTGGATCTTCTGCTCGGGGTCGCGGAAGTAAGCCTGCTCGAGGAGGCAGGAGTCGGCGAAGAACTTGTCGACGCGGCCGGAGACGATCTTCTCCATGTTCGAGAGCTGGCCCTTCTTGCGGCCTTCGGCGGCGATGACCTGCTTCTCGCCCACGGCGATGCGCTTCTCGAGTTCGGCGATGGCTTCGGCGACGTTGGCGGCCTTCTGCTCGACGAGCTGTCCCTTGTAGTCCTCGACGATGCGCTTGGCTTCTTCGATGGCCTTGTCGGCCTCGGACTTGGTGAATTCGGCGGCGATCTCACGCTCCTTGGCGACGACGTCGGCGGAGACTTCCTCGCGACGGACGAAGCGGGCGTTGTTGGCGACGACCTGCATCGCGAGCTGGCGGGCCAGTTCGGCGACTTCCGGGTTGGCGGCGGCGGCCTGGGTCTTGAGACCCAGTTCGAGGAGGACGGCGATCTTGGCGCCGGTGTGGACGTACGCGGAGACGCGGCCCACGCCGGTGGCTTCGAACTTCAGGACGCGGGCGACCTTGAGGTTCTCGCCGATCTTGAGCACCTGGTCGTTCAGGTAGTCGTTCACCTTGCGGGACTTGTCGGCGTGGTGAGGCTGGTCGAGGAGACCCTCGACGCCGTTGGCGGCGGCCTGGCCCACGAGCTCCTTGGCGAGGGCGATGAAGGCCTCGTTCTTGGCGACGAAGTCGGTCTCGCAGTTCAGTTCGAGCAGGGTCGCGACACGGCCGTCGGCGGCGACCTGGACGGCGAGGATGCCCTCGCTGGCCTTGCGGTCGGCTTTCTTGTTGCGCGTGGCGACGCCTTTGATGCGCAGAATCTCGACGGCCTTCTCTGTGTCGCCGTTGGCTTCGACGAGGGCCTTCTTGCAGTCCATCAGACCAGCGCCGGTTCGCTGGCGCAGATCGTTGACCGTCTGGGCGGTGATAGCGGACATGGCTGAATTACTTGGACTTACGGGGGCTAGGGCGCTTGACCGGAGCGGCGCCTTCGACGGAGTCGGACCCTTCGTTGGCCTTGAGCAGCTCTTCGGAGATCTGGACCTCGGGCTGGACGGACTCGCCGGCGTCCTGACGGGCGACGGGGGTCACGGTCTTTCGGTCCTGCGCGACGACCTTGCGGCGGGACAGGCCGCTTTGGACGGCCTGGGTGAGGACTTCGACCACCAGACGGATGGACTTGGCGGCATCGTCGTTGCCCGGGACGGGGAACTTCAGGAGGGTCGGGTCGGAGTTCGAGTCGCGGAGGCCGATCACGGGGATCGCGTGGGGGGCGGCTGCGTTGTCGGCGTGTGGGGCGCGCTGGGTGTCGACGCCGATCATGGCGGGCGG
>JBJTAX010000032.1:0-9214 GCA_046091055.1 Verrucomicrobiota bacterium
GGGAACTTCGAGGGGTCGTCGATCCAATCGGTCTTGCCGCCCTGGGCACGGACCATGGCCTTGAACTTCTCGAGGGCGGAGCCGTCCTTGAGGTGCTTCTCGACGGTCTGCTTGGCGGAAAGGGTCGAACCGGCGACGCCGGCCAGGCGCACGACTTCCATGCCCAGCTTGAGGACGAGGTCCTGCAGGTCTTCGGGGCCTTCGCCCTTGAGGAGGCGGACGGCTTCGAGGACTTCGAGGCCCGTGCCGACGGAGTCGCCAAGAGGCTGGTTGATGTCGGTCACGAGGGCGACGCACTTGCGGTTGAGCGAGCGGGCGACGCGGGTGACGATGCGGGCGAGCTGCTTGGCCTGCTCGAGGTCGCGGATGAAGGAACCGTTGCCCCACTTCACGTCGATCACCAGGCCTTCACAGCCTTCGGCGAGCTTCTTGGAGAGGATGCTGCCCGTGATGAGCGGGAGGGACGGGATCGTGCCCGTCTTCTGACGGAGCGTGTAGAGGATGTCGTCGGCCGGCGCGATCTCACGGCACTGCTCGGTGACGGCGCAACCGACGCGTTCGAGCTGCTGCCGGAACTGGTCCATCGTGGCCTTGCCCTTGAAGCCCGGGATCGAGCTGAGCTTCTCGACGGTCGAGATGCAGAATTCTTCGTCCTTGCCGTTCATGCCAGGCATGATCACGCCGGCGGCGGCGCCGAGGGCGCCGAGGACCATGGACGTCTTGTCGCCCACGCCGCCGGTCGAAACCTTGGCGATCTTGGGCTGGGTCATACGATCGAGGTCGATGACGTCGCCCGAGAGACGGAGTTCTTCGGCGAGGAGGGCGGTCTCCTGCGCGGACATCTGCTTGAAGTAGATCGCCATGGCCAAGGCGGCCTGCTGGGCTTCCGGCATCTCGGCGTCCATCACCGAGTCGATGATATGACGGATCTCGTCGGCGGTGAACTCGCCGCCATCCCGCTTCTTCTCGATGAGAGAGGTGAAGGAGGGCTTCTCCTTACGCTTGTGGTCCAAGATTTTCTCTGTCATAAGTGGTTAGGATTGTGAAGGTTAGGGCCATTCTGCGGCGGACAGGGAGGCGGACTCGCTGTGATGTAAGTTTTTCTTGAAAAGTCGAGCCAAAACAGGCAAGGCGCCGCCTTTGGGACAAAAAGACACCCCCTCGCCTGCCTAAGACGAAGGAAATACCCCTAATTCTGCCTAGGAGTCTCCCCTGCCACTTAGGCGGAAACCTACCCTAGCCGGCCCCGGTAAAGGGCCTCAGAACCGACTAGCGAGGCCCGCAAGAGGCCGGCGGGGATGTGCGCCCCGTCATGCCAGACCGGAGCCTCCGGATCGCCGGTGCGCGGCGCCACGAAGGCGTAGAGGTAATCCGCCGCTCCGGCGGTGAGCATGGCCGAAGCGAGCCGCGGGCCGGCTTCGACGAGCACGCCGGTGATCTTCTCCTCGGCGCAACGTTCGGCCCAGACCTGAAGGAAGGAGTCGTCGTCCCCGATGAGCGTCCAGACCCGGATGCCCTCGGCCTCATACCAGGCGAGGTCCGACTTCTTGGCGAAACCGCCAAGGCCGACGACGATCGTGCGGGAACGGTGCGCATCCTGGAAAAGGTTCAGTCCGGTGCGGCCGGCCGTCTTGAACCGGCGGTCCAGCACGAAGCGGACCGGGCAGGCCTCGCCCTCGTCGCCCCGGGCGGTCAGGCGCGGATTGTCGGCCAGGGCGGTGTCGGCGCTGACCGCGATGGCGGGGAAAAGGCGACGGAGGCGATGGACGTAGGCCGTGGCTTCCGGACCGGTGATCGCCTTGCCCTGCCCGGCCGGCAGGCTGAGCCGGCCGTCGAGCGTCGAGGCGACCTTGAGCGCGATCAACGGCGAGCCGTGCGTGATCCAGTGGTTGAAGACAAGGTTGAGCTCGGCGCACTCGGCGCCCAGCACGCCTTCGACGACCGCGACGCCCTTGGCGCGCAGCAGGTCCAGGCCATGGCCGGCGTGGGCCGGATTAGGGTCGCGCGCGCCCACGACCACGGTGCGGAGTCCGGCGGCCAGGATGGCGTCGACGCACGGCGGCGTGCGCCCGTGCGTGCAGCAGGGCTCGAGCGTGACGTGCAGGACGGCGTCCGCGGCGGGCTTACGGCCCAAGGCGCGCAGGGCCCTGACCTCGGCGTGCGGCTCGCCTGCCTTGGCGTGGAAGCCTTCGGCGACGACCTTCCCGCCTTCGGTGATGACCGCCCCCACCATCGGGTTCGGGTGCGTCCGTCCCCAAGCCTGCCGGGCGAGCTCGAGGGCTCGCCGCATCGGAGGCTCGGCACCGGACACGGACACGGTCAGCGGTTGCGCTTGCGCGAGACCGCGGCCTTCGGGCCGCCCGGCGTCAGCTGCGGTTCGGAGTAGTAACGGAAGCCTTCGAGCTTGCGGCGCTCGATGCCGCGGCCGAGGAGCTGCTCGATCTGCTGCAGATGGTGCATCTCGTCCGGCGAATAGAGCGTGAAGGCTTCGCCTTCGGCGGAGGCGCGGCCGGTGCGGCCGATGCGGTGGACGTAGTCCTCGGCGTGCTCGGGCACGTTGTAGTTGATGACGTGCGTGACGCCGCGGATGTCGAGGCCGCGTGAGGCGATGTCGGTGGCCACCATGATGCTGTACTTGCCCGACTTGAAGCCGGCGAGCGCGGCGGCTCGCTCGGACTGGGTGCGGTCGGCGTGCATCGTGGCGACGGGCGTGCCGTGGCCTTCGATCCACTCGGCGATGCGGTCGGCGTCGCGCTTGGTGCGGGTGAAGACGATGACGGACTTGTAGCCGCTCTTCTTGAGCAAGGCCAGCAGCAGGTCGTACTTCTGGAAAATATCGACCGGGTAGATCGCGTGGTCGACGGTGTCGGCGGCGCCGAGGCCGGTACGGACGTCGACGGTGACGGGGTCGCGGAGCGCCCAGCCGGCGATGCGGCCGATGGCGTCGGAGATCGTGGCGGAGAAGAGCAGCGTCTGGCGCTCCTTGGGGCAGTAGTTGACGATGCGGGTGACGTCCTCGATGAACCCCATGTCGAGCATGCGGTCGACCTCGTCCATGATCAGGATCCGGATGGACTTCAGGTCCAGGATCTTCTGCTCATGCAGGTCGAGCAGGCGGCCCGGGGTGGCGATGACGACGTCGACGCCTTCCTCGAGGGCCTTGACCTGGGCGCCGTAGCCCACGCCGCCGTAAAGGAGCGCGGTACGGGTGCCGAAATGCTTGCCGTACTTCTGGAAGTTCTCGTCGACCTGGACCGCGAGCTCGCGGGTCGGGACGAGGACGAGGCAGCGGGGTTTGCCGGCGGCCGGCCCGAGGAGCGATAGCGTCGGCAGGGCGAAGGCGGCGGTCTTGCCGGTGCCGGTCTGGGCGGCGCCGATGATGTCCTTGCGGGCCATGATGGCCGGGATGGCCTGGGCTTGGATCGGGGTCGGGGTCACGTAGCCGTGTTCGGCTAAGGAGCGCAGGACTGGCTCGGGCAGACCGAGGTCGGAAAACGTAGACATGAGTCGGGTTAGAAAGTGATACGCGGGGGCAAAGGGAAAGGATAAAGGGAGGAAAACTCGGCTGAGAAGCCAAACCGCCGCCGAGGCGCGGGTTTCCCCCGGCTTCGGGTCCGGGTTTGACAATCCCACCGAGATTCCCTGCATAGGACTTCCTTCCCCAAGGAAGGGCGCATGGTGGTTGTAGCTCAGTTGGTTAGAGCACTGGTTTGTGGTACCAGGGGTCGGGGGTTCAAGTCCCCTCAATCACCCCACTTTGCGAGAGCCTCGGAGCAATCCGGGGCTCTTCTCTTTTAGCCACTGGCCTACCTAGCCCTGGCCCTATCCCTATCCCTAGCTCTATCCCTGTTGCTCAGCCGTGCGCGCCCTTGGACTTGAAGTAGGCCTCGATGGCGTCGCGGATGGCCTTCTCGAAAGCGTCATCCTTGGCCTTGATCTCCGCGTCGATGGCCGGCTCACCGACCTGGACACCGCGGCGGAACCACTTATCGCCGGAGAAGGAGAAGTGCTGGCCGTAGTAGGTGGCGTAGGTGACATGGAACTTATATCCCGAAGGATAATTGGTCAGGATCACCGAGGCCTTGGCCGTCGGGTAGTCGGGCTTCACCTTGAGCAAGGCATTGCGCACCTCGGCGGTGACCTCGGCGGAAGCGCACTTGATCTGGTGATCCATGAAACGCGCGTCGTCGAACTCGACGTACATCGGGAAGAACACGCCCGACTTCATGCCATGGAACGCGGTGCCCGGGACGCCGAAGTAGAGCAGCGCGCAGGAGACGACGGTCACGCCGAGCAGCGAGCCCATCACGGCCAGCGGATGCATCGGCTTCTTCAGTTCGACGGAGCACATGGGGACAAGCAATAGGCCAGGCCCACCCCGAATCAATCAGATTGGGGCGGACCGTCCGAAGGTCACTTCAGCGTCTGGAGGTAGGCCTTCACGTCCTCGAGCTCCTGCGGCTTGAGGATCAGGCCCATCGGCGGCATCGGGGAGACGCCGAGCTTCTCGAACCCCTTCGCCAGGACCTTGTTCGGCTCGACCAGGGATTCATGGATGTAGGCCGGCGTGGCGCGGGTGGCGATGCCGTCGAGCGCGGGGCCGATGGCGCTGCCCTTCCCGCCCACCATGTGGCAGATGGCGCAGGCGGCCGTGGGATGTTTCCAGAAGATGTCCGCTCCGCGGACGGCATCGCCGGCGGTCACCGCAGTCTCGCCCGCGAGGGTGAGCTCCGAGAGGTGGACGTCGCCATAGAACGAATCACCGGTGGCGACGTGCAGCAGGTTGATGCTGGCCTTGGTGCGCTTGCCGCTGTTGAAGACGACCTCGACCTCGGTCCATTCGGACTCGCGGGCGGTCACCTTCTCGGTCTCGGCGCGGCCGATGTGATCGTTGAGACTGGCCTTGCCGCGCAGCGCGTGGGTCTTGATCCAGGCGCTCAGGCGATACTCGGTGTCCGGCTTGAGCTGGACGTCGACGAAGAAGCTCGTGTCGGCCTCGGCGCGGGTGATGGCGCGCATGGCGTGGTGCCGGCCTCGACGATGATCATCGGCAGACGATGACCGCTGAGGGCCGTCGGGACGACGAGCGCGTCATAGCGACCGAAATCGACGGAGGGCGGCACCTCGCCAGGCACGTAGTCGAACCAGATCGCCTCGCGGCCGAGCTCGGCCATCCGCGAGTGGAGCGGGCCGACGGCGGACTGCTCCGCACCCTCCGGGTCCAGATAAAGGACGCGGATCGGACCGGAGGTCGGCGCGGCGGAGGCGAGGACGGCGAAGCAGGCCGACAGGATGGCGACGAAGGGGCGCATGGGGTACGCAACAAGCCAAAGCGCGTAAGGTCCGGAAGCAATCCGCCGAATCGTCAAAAAATGGGCAATCCCGCCCACGGCGGCGGCCGGGCTGTCGTAAAAAAATGAAAGGTCCCGGCCGACGGCGTCCCGCCGGGCCAAAAAAACGGCGCCCAGACGGGCGCCGTATTCAGGGAGCGATCGCTCAGCGACCTCAGTGGTCGTGATGATCGTGACCCCCGGCGGCGGGCTTGCTCTCTTCCGGGAGGTCCGTGATGAGACACTCGGTGGTGAGGAGCAGGCCGGCGACGGAGGCCGCGTTGGTGATCGCCGTGCGGGTGACCTTGGTCGGGTCGACGACGCCGGCCTTGATGAGGTCCTCGTATTCGCCGGTGGCCACGTTGTAGCCTTCGGCGCCCTTGTGCTTGAGGAGGACTTCCTGGACGATGAGGGAACCTTCGACGCCGGCGTTGAAGCAGAGCGTGCGGAGGGGCTCCTCGATCGCCTTGCGGACGATCTGGGCGCCGATCTTCTCGTCACCGACGAGGGAGTTGATCACGGAGTCGATGGCCTTGACGGTGCGCAGGAGGGCGACGCCGCCGCCGGGGACGATGCCTTCTTCGACGGCGGCACGGGTGGCGTGCAGGGCGTCGTCGACGCGGTCCTTCTTCTCCTTGAGTTCGGTCTCGGTCGCGGCACCCACGTGGATGACGGCGACGCCGCCGGCCAGCTTGGCGAGGCGTTCCTGGAGCTTTTCCTTATCGTAGTCGGAGGTGGTCTCTTCGATCTGGCGACGGATGAGCTTCACGCGGCCCTGGATGTCGGCGGACTTGCCGGCGCCCTGGATGACGGTGGTGTTCTCCTTGTCGACGACGATGCGCTTGGCGCGGCCGAGGTCGGCGACCTTGACGGACTCGAGCTTGATGCCGAGGTCCTCGGTGATGAAGCGGCCGCCGGTGAGCACGGCGATGTCTTCCATCATGGCCTTGCGGCGGTCGCCGAAGCCAGGGGCCTTGACGGCGCAGACGTTGATCGTGCCGCGGAGGCGGTTGACGACGAGGGTCGCGAGGGCTTCGCCTTCGATCTCTTCGGCGATGATCAGGAGCGGCTTGCCGGTCTTGGCGACCTCCTGGAGGAGGGGCAGCAGGTCCTTCATGGCGCTGACCTTCTTCTCATACATCAGGATGTAGGCGTCTTCGAGGACGGCCTCGAGCGTCTCAGCGTTGGTCGCAAAGTACGGGGAAAGGTAACCTTTGTCGAACTGCATGCCTTCGACGACGTCGAGGGTGGTCTCGATGGTCTTGGCTTCCTCGACGGTGATCGTGCCGTCCTTGCCGACGCGGTCCATGGCTTCGGCGATGATGTCGCCGATGGACTCGTCCCAGTTGGCGGACACGGTGGCGACCTGCTTGATCTCCTTGCGGTCCTTGACCTTCTTTGAGATCACGGCGAGCTCCTTGACGATCGCTTCGGAGGCCTTGTCGACGCCGCGCTTGACGAAGATCGGGTTGGCGCCGGCGGCGACGAAGCGGAGGCCTTCCTTGTAGATGGCTTCGCCGAGGACGGTCGCGGTGGTGGTGCCGTCACCGGCCTTGTCGGCGGTCTTGGAGGCCACTTCGCGCACCATCTGGGCGCCCATGTTCTCATAGGGATCGTCGAGTTCGATCTCCTTGGCGACGGTGACGCCGTCCTTGGTGACCTTCGGGGCCCCGAATTTCTTGTCGATCATCACGTTGCGGCCCTTGGGGCCGAGGGTGACCTTGACCGCGCGGGCGAGGATGGAGACGCCGTTGAGCACCTTGCGGCGGCAGGCTTCGTCGAACAGGATCTGCTTCTTGGACATGTTGGTGTGGTTTGAGAGTTGAGGTTGGGGATTATTCGATGACGGCGAGGATCTCTTCTTCGCGGAGGAGGAGGTAGATCTCGTCGTTGAGCTTCACTTCCGTGCCGGCATACTTGCCGACGAGGACCTTGTCGCCGACCTTGACGTTGAAGGCGACCTTCTTGCCGTCCTTGTCGAGGGCGCCGGTGCCGAGGGCGATGACCTTGGCTTCCTGCGGCTTCTCCTTGGCGGAGTCCGGGATGATGATGCCTCCCTTGATTTCTTCAGCCTCTTCGATGCGCTGGAGGAGGACGCGATCGCCGAGGGGCTTGACGCTGGGTTTGGTGTTTTTGGCCATGGTGGGTGTTTGGGTAGAGGTATGTCTGTGAGGACGCGGGGAAGATTGCAGAACAGATGCCAAAGCCCTTTTACCGAGGTTAAGCAAATGATTTAGGGGTTTTTCTGTGGTTCGCCCCCTCCCCGACCCCCTAAACGGGTCATTGTTCCCCCTTTTGCTCGGGTCAGGGTGTCACACGGGTGAGACAACGGGAACAGGGCTAGTGCCAGGGCTAGGGCTAGAGCTAGTGCCTGACACAGGCCAAACAACCCAGCCCTAACCCTGGCCCTACTCAGAGTTCCCCCGGCTGCTTTCCTTCGGGCTCCTTGAGCTGGTCGCCCCAACCGAGGATGCGGGCCTGGGCGCCGTGATGCTCGGCCTTGGTCTTGTCGCCCCGCTCCATCCAGATGCGGGACATCGAGGTGTGGATGTGGATGTCCTTCGGACGCAGCGCGAGGGCTTGCTCGCCGGCGGCGAGGGCTTCGTCGAACTGACGCGCGGCGAAGTGGACCTCGGCCTTGGCCAGCCAAGCCTCGAAGCAGGCCGGATCGGCCGCGACCGCCGCCGCCAGCTTCGCGAGGGCGCCGGCTTCGTCGCCGATCGCGAAGTCAAACGACGCCTCTTCCGCCAAGGCCAGGGCGCGCGCTGAGGGCGTAGGATCGGACATGCGGACACCGTGCGAGGAGCCCGCGGCATCGCAAGCGCTCCTTTCACGCTTGGAAAGGGCCCGAGGGGGTCGCAACTTACCCGCATCATGGATCCTCGCTACGGAAAACTCGCCGACGTGCTCTGCGGTTTCTCGACCCGTCTCAAGAAGGGCGAAAACGTGCTCATCGACGCCCACGACGTCCCGGAGGACTTCGTCATCGCCCTCATCCGGGCGGCCCGCGAACGCGGCGCCACCCCGATGGTCAACCTCCACAAGGCCCGCGTCGGCCGCGAGATGGTCAAGGGCGGCACCAAGGAACAGTTCAAGCTGGCCGCCGACCACGAGCTCGCCCGCATGAAAAAGATGCAGGCCTACATCGCCGTGCGCGGTTCCGACAACATCTTCGAAGGCAGCGACATCCCCGCCGCCCAGGCCAAGCTCAACGGCGAGATCATGCGCCCGGTCCTCGACCACCGCGTCAACAAGACCAAGTGGGTCGTCCTCCGCTGGCCGACGTCGTCCATGGCCCAGCAGGCCAAGATGAGCACCGAGGCCTTCGCCGACTTCTACTTCCGTGTCTGCACGCTCGACTACTCCCGCATGATCCTGGGCATGGAAGCCCTCAAGCAGGCGATGATGAAGACCGACGAGGTCCACATCGTCGGCCCGGGCACCGACCTGAAGTTCAACATCAAGGGCATGAACGCCATCCCCTGCGGCGGCGAATACAACATCCCCGACGGCGAGGTCTTCACCGCGCCGATCAAGGACTCGGTCAACGGCGTGCTGCAGTATAACTGCGCCACCATCTACCAGGGCGTGTCCTTCGAGAACATCCGCCTCGTCTTCCGCAAGGGCAAGATCGTCGAGGCCACTTCTAACAACACCAAGCGCCTCAACGAGATCCTCGATACCGACGGCGGCGCCCGCTTCATCGGCGAGTTCGCCATCGGCTTCAACCCGCACATCCTCAACCCGATGCAGGACATCCTGTTCGACGAGAAGATCGCGGGCTCCTTCCACTTCACGCCCGGCAAGTGCTACGAGACCACCGACAACGGCAACCATTCGTCCATCCACTGGGACATGGTCTGCATCCAGCGCCCCGAATACGG
>JBJTAX010000033.1:0-4319 GCA_046091055.1 Verrucomicrobiota bacterium
GGTCCGAGCGTGGCCTGTTCGAAGGCCTGGCGCACCAGGCCCGTCGCGGCCCGCGCGTGCTGGTCGAAGAGGCGTTGGTCGCGGCCCGAGCCCCAGAGCTCGCCCATGGAGACGTGGAAGGTGTTCAGCGCGACCATCAGCGCTCCGAGCAGCGCCATCGCGATGAGCATCTCGAGCAGCGTGAAGCCGCGACGTCCGGTCAGGCGGCTCATTGGGCGGGACGCGGCGCGGCCGGGGCCGGCGGACGGTTGGTCGGCGCGGGCGGAGCGCCTTTGCCGGAGGGAGCGCCGCTTTTGCCGCCTTTGTTCTTGCCGTCCGGCGCCTTCGAGGCGGGCGGGCGCGCGGCCGAGCCTTTGCCGCCCGGATTGGCGGGCACGAGCGTCTTGCCCCGCGTCGGCGCGCTGATGAACGCGGAGTTGCCGTCGGCCTCCTTGTAGCCGCGCTCCTGCTCGAGCCGCTGGCGCGCTTCGTCCCGGATCTTCTGGCGGTCCGACGGGATCGACCACGTGGGCCGCAGCAGCATGCGCGTCTCGGTGAATTCCTCCGCTTCGGCGCCGTCCGCCCCTTCGATCTCGGCGGTGAGCTGCACGGCGAAGAGGTCGCTCACGGCGGTGGCCTCGATCTTGCCCTGCCAGCGCGCGGTCCGCCCGCCGGGCAGGCGGATCTCGCCGCCGGCCTCGACGTCGTCGAAGCCCGGCGTCTCGAGCAGCGCCGCGCGGCACCGCGCGAGGTCGTCCAGGCGCTGCTCGTCCTGCTTCATGGAGATGCGGCTGAGGATGACGTTCGAATAGGCGGCCCCGAGGCTGATCGCCGCGAGCGCGAAGATGGCGAGGCTGACGAGCACCTCGATCAGCGTGAAGCCGCGGCGGTTCATCGGGCGTCGACGGCCGGGAGCGGCGCGCAGGTGAGCGGGTCGATGGGCACGAGGCGGCGGCCTTCCTCGCGGGTCACCTCGAGGCGCACGCGGTCGCACGTGCCGTCCGGGTAGAAGCGCATGCGCGCAAGCGGGGTCTCCGACGCGACGCCGCCGAGCAGGATCGCGCCGGTGGTCTCGGGCGCGAGGATCTTGACCTTCACGCCCTCCGCCCGCGGGAGCTTCTCCTCGGCCAGGGGTTCGTCCTCGCCGGCGCCCTCGGGCCCCCAGCGGAAATCCGGCGCGTCCTCGTCCCCGCCCTCGACCGGCAGCAGCTCGAAGGTCCGCGACTGCTGCACGGCCCTCCGCCGCACGGCCTGCAGCAACGCCTTCGCGGCGTCCTCCGGATCCGAACGCACGGTGCCCTTGAGCAGCGTCGTCGAACCTCCGATCAGGACGGCGGCGATCATGCTCATGAGCCCGATGGCGAGCAGCGTCTCCAGCAACGTGAAGCCGGGGCGCGCCGGAACGCCGGAGGGGTGCTGCGCGGCCGGACTCACCAGTTGCCGATGTCGTCCGCGGTGTCCGCCTGCTTGTCGCGGCCCTTGGAGAACAGGTCGAAGCTGTCCGTGTTGTGCGTCCCAGGGTAGCGGTATTCGTACGGCTCGCCCCAAGGGTCGGTCGGCAGCTTGCCGCCCGGGACCTTGATGTAAGGGCCCTTCCACTGGTCCGCCTTGTCCTCGGGCGCCTTGATCAGGGCCTTGATCCCCTGCTCGGTCGAGGGGTAGTCGCCCATGTCGCGGCGGTAGCTGAGCAGCGGGGCCTCGAGCGACGAACGCACGAAGATCTTCGCCGAGCCTTCCTGGCCCTGGCCGAAGAACTTGTCGAGGTTGCCGACGACGACGCCGACCAGCAGCGCCATGATGGCGATGGTGATCAGGATCTCGAGCAGGGTGAACCCCTTCCGCAGACGGCGGGCGGGATGCTGTGGGACGGAGGTCATGGAGAATGAAAGGTAGGCGAGGCTCAGCGCACCGTGGGCGTCTTGGGCGGCTTGGTGGACGTCGTGGGCGCCGCGCAGTTCTTCGGCGGCTTGCCGCTCGCCGACGCGACCGTTCCGCGCGAACGGCCGTCGTCGCCGTCGGGCCCGCGCTTGCCGAAACGCTCGCGCATCTGCTGGCGGAAGGCCTCGACCTGCTCGGGCGTGAGGTTCCCCGGCATGCCCCCGATGGTCGGCGCACCGACGGCCTGCGGCGCCGCCGCGGCCGAGACGGCCGCGAGCTGCGCCGGACGGGGGCCGTTGTAAGTCACGACGACGGCCTGGTGCAACGCCATCTGCTGCGGCTGCCCGCCGTTGTCCACGTCCAGCGTCTCGTTCACGGGATCAAATCCTTTGACGACGACCGGGACGTTCACCGACGGGGCCTCGCCCTCGGCCACCCAGCTCGATTGCTTGGTCTGGGTGTTATAGATGCTGTAATAGTTGACGCCGCCTTCGGCATACATGCCCCGGAACTCGAGCGTGCTCGGCGCCGCGCCCGGTCCGGCCGCCGCCCCCGTCCCGCCGAAGGGCGAATTCTTGACGAGGCTGTCCAGGCTCACGGCCGAAGCCGGGCCGACCCCCAAAAGGGCGGCCGTCGACATGACGAAGGCGAAGCGGGAAAAGAGGCTCATCGGGAGGATTAGGGCGGGGTATCTTTGAAACACCAATCAGGGGTTTAGGTTGCCAATTTACTCCCCTATCTGCCACGCCCAAATGCGCCTATTCGAGGATGTTTCCACTCTAGACGCAGGATTTTATCCCTCAAAGCCCGCGATCACCGCTCTTTTTTGAGCGATTTAATCTATTTAAGTCCTTATGAACCAAGATATTATCGATTTAAATCGTGATTTTGACACTTTTTTGACACTCCGACCCTTTGGTTTGCAACCTTACCCCTTCGGTTTTGTCTTTAATGATAGATGCTGTTCCCGGCCCTACGTTCAGTCTGGCCTTCCCGGTTTGTCGCCATTTTCGGGGCGGTCGCCTGCGTCGGGAACACCCCGGCCGCCGCCTCGGATTTCCAAAAAGACGTCGTGCCGTTCCTCGACAAGTATTGCTACGAGTGCCACGACGCCGAGCTCGCCAAGGGCCACCTCAACCTCGAGGGCTTCAAGGACGACGCCCGCTTCTTCCGCGACCAACGCGTCTGGCGCGAGGTGGTCAACCAGGTGACGTCCGGCGAGATGCCTCCGGCCAAGAAGAAGACCCGCCCGTCCCCCGTCGAGATCGAACGCCTGCAGACGTCCGTCCATCAGCTCCTGGCCGCCGCCATCGCCAAAGCGAAGGTCGACCCGGGCGACGTCACGATCCGCCGCCTCAACCGCGCGGAGTTCAACCACACGATCCGCGACCTCTGCTTCCTTGACGAGAATTTCTCCGCCGATTTCCCGGCCGACGACACGGGCTACGGCTTCGATAACATCGGCGACGTGCTGACGTTCTCGCCGGTCCACCTGGAGCGCTTCCTGTCCGTGGGCGAGGCCATCGCCGCCAAGGCGATGCTGGCCAAGCCGACCGAGCTCGAAGGCACGGGGCTCGATATGATCGTGATGCTTCCCCGCGGCAAGCGTGACAGCCAGCAGCGCTACTTCGATCCGGCCCCCTACCTGACCGGCCCGATGACGGCCTCCCGCGACGGCGATTACGTGATCTCGGTCAACCTCCGCTCGACCGGCTCGCCCGGCGATCCGCCCCCGAAGGTCGCCTTCCTCGTCGACGGACGCGAGGTCGGGTCCTACCAGTTCAAGCAGGTGAAGAAATTCGAAGTCGCCGAAGCGAAGGTCACGCTCACGGCCGGCCAGCACGAGTTCACGCTGAGGTGGCTCAACCCGCCCGCGAAGATCATCGGGAGCAACCGCACCCTCTCCGGCCTCCGCCTCCGCCTCCTCGGCCCGACCGACACGCGCACGGACCTCCAGCGCCGCCTGGCGGCGACCATCGCCGGCCAGACCGGCCCGGCCCGCGCCCAGGCCGTCGCGAATTCCTTCGTGAGCCGCGCCTTCCGCCGCCCGGCCACCCCCGCCGAGCTCAACCGTTACACGAAGGTCTTCCTCGACGCCGAGAAGGCCAAGGGCAGCTGGGAAGCCGGCGCCCAGGCGATGATCGCGGTCGTGCTGGCGTCGCCGAAATTCATCTTCCGCGCCGAACAGGACGAGGCCCCGGCCGCCAAGGACGCCCATCCGGTCTCGGAATTCGCGCTGGCTTCCCGCTTGAGCTACTTCCTCTGGGGCTCGATGCCCGACGACGAGCTTTTCCAGCTGGCCTACGCGAAGAAACTTTCGGCCAACCTCGAGGCGCAGACCCAGCGCCTGCTCAAGGACCCGCGCTCCCGCTACCTGACCGAGGGCTTCGGGCTGCAGTGGCTCCAGCTCCGCCAGCTTTCCACGGTCTCGCCCGACCCGACGATGTTCCCGGCCTTCAATG
>JBJTAX010000034.1:0-4254 GCA_046091055.1 Verrucomicrobiota bacterium
GGTCGGAGATGCGGCCGTTGGTGCAGGAGCCGAGGAAGCAGACGTCGACCTTGGTGCCCTTGATCGGGGTGTTCGGCGCCAGCTTCATGTGGGCGTAGGCGTCTTCGGCGGTCTGGCGGTCGGCGGCGTTGAGGGTCTCGAGCGCCGGCATCTTCTCGTCGATGAACACGGCCTGTCCCGGGGTGATGCCCCAGGTGACGGTCGGACGGATGTCCTCGGCCTTGAAGACCTTGACGTCGTCGTACTGGCAGCCGGGGTCCGAGGCGAAGGACTTCCAGCGGGCCACGGCGGCGTCCCAATCGGCTCCTTTCGGGGCGTAGGGCTTGCCCTTGATGTAGTCGAAGGTCTTCTGGTCCGGATTGACGTAACCGCAGCGGGCACCGCCTTCGATGGCCATGTTGCAGACGGTCATGCGCTCCTCGAGGGAGAAGGCGTCGAAGGTCGTGCCGGCGTATTCGTAGGCGTAGCCGATGCCGCCGTTGACGCCGAGGACGCGGATGATGTGCAGGATGACGTCCTTGGCGTAGACGCCGGGGGCGAGCTTTCCGTTGACCTCGATGCGGCGGACCTTGAGCGGGCTGAGCGCGAGGGTCTGGGTCGCGAGGACGTCGCGGACCTGCGTGGTGCCGATGCCGAAAGCGATCGCGCCGAACGCGCCGTGGGTGGCGGTATGGGAGTCGCCGCAGGCGATCGTGGTGCCGGGCTGGGTGATGCCCTGCTCCGGACCGACCATGTGGACGATGCCCTGGTTGCCGGTGTGGGTGTCGAAGAAGCGGATGCCGTAGTCCTGGGTGTTCTTGCGGAGGGCCTCGATCATCTCCTGGGCGATCGGGTCGGAATAGGGCTCCTTCAGCTCGTTGGTCGGGACGATGTGGTCGACCGTGGCGAAGGTGCGCTGCGGATACCTCACCTTGAGGCCGAGGTCCCGGAGCATGCCGAAGGCCTGGGGGCTCGTGACCTCGTGGATGAGGTGCGTGCCGATGAACAATTGAGTCTGGCCGTTAGGCAGCTTGCGCACGGTATGCGCTTCCCAAACTTTCTGGAACAGGGTCTTGGCCATTTGGGTAAAAGGTGAAGGGTCAACGTAGGACGGGACGGGGGCTGGTCAATCCCGCAGGCGGGCCCTGGTCGGGCATATTTCCTGATAAATGCGGCGGCGCGCCCGGGCCGCCGCCGCCGTGTCTTGACCCCTTAGCCCCTCCTTCCATCCTTCTCCCATGGCCCGCACGCTCACGCTCAGCTTCTCCTGCCCTGACACCAGCGGCATCGTGGCCGGGGTCTCCGCGTTCGTGGCCGGACATAAGGGCTGGATCACCGAGGCCAGCCAGCACACCGAGACCGAACTCGGACGCTTCTTCATGCGCGTGGAGATCCGGGCGGAGTCGCTCGACTTCCCCGCCCATGAATTCGCCGCCCGCTTCGCTCCGCTGGCCGCTAAGTTCGGGATGGACTGGAAGGTCTCCGATTCCGCGCAACCGCGCCGGGTGGTGCTGCTCTGCTCCAAGCAGGAACACTGCCTGTATGATCTGCTCGCGCGCCACGTCGCCCAGGACTTCCCGTTCGTCGTCCCCTGCGTGGTCTCCAATCACGAGAACCACCGCAAGGTCGTCGAAGCCCACGGCATCCCTTTCCACCACGTCCCCGTGACGCCGGAGACCAAGGCGGCCGCCTACCGCCGGATGGGGCAGCTCTTCCGGGAGGCTCAGGCCGACCTCATCGTGCTGGCCCGCTACATGCAGGTGCTCGACGAACCGATGTGCCGCGAGTTCGCCGGCAGGATCATCAACATCCACCATTCCTTCCTCCCCTCGTTCGCCGGAGCGAAACCCTACCACCAGGCGCACCGCCGCGGCGTGAAGCTCATCGGCGCGACCTGCCACTTCGTCACGCCGGAACTCGACGATGGTCCCATCGTGGAGCAGGACGTGATCCGCATCGACCACTCGGACACGCCCGACGACATGGCTCATCTGGGCAAGGATATCGAGAAGGTTGTGCTCGCCCGCGGCCTCCGCGCCATCGTCGAGGACCGCGTGCTGCTCGCCGGCAACAAGACCGTCGTCTTCCGTTAAAAGCCGCGCCTTCGGAAGGGTTTGGCGTTGGCGGGCGGAGGACGGGAAGCCAAGGTGAGGCCACCCCTCCCATGCGTCTGCTTTGCGCTTCCCTCCTCGCGGCTTCCGCCGCGTTCGCCGCTCCTCCGGTCGAAGAAATCACGCCGACGAAGAAGACACCGTTCGCTCAGCCCGCCGAAGCGGACCGCGCCGAACTGCATGCGGCCATCAAGGCCCATATGGCGAAGGAGCCGGGGACCTTCGGGGCCCACGCCGCCGCCCGCGACTTCCCCGGCGCCGTCGAAAGCCCCGAACGCGTCACCCGCACGGTCGCCTACGACGCGGGCCTCGTCCACCGCTGGGACACGAAGAACGGCGGCGCCCCGAACCTTTACACGAGTCCCGACGTCTGGCAGGAGACGGGCCTCTACGCGGCCCCCGGCGAGGTCATCGTCGTGAAGGTGGCCTCCCTTCCCGCGCATCGCGTGATCAAGGTCATCGTCGGCTGCCACCGGGACAGCCTGCTCAAGCTGGAGAAGTGGAACCGTTTCCCGGTCGTCGCGCGGACATTCGAGCTCAAAGTCGGCGAGAACCGGATCGCCAACGCCTTCGGCGGACAGCTCTTCATCCAGAGTTCGCACCAGGACTGGCGCAAGCCGCAGCCGACCACGGCGGCCTCGCCGCTGCAGTTCAGCAACGCCGTCGCGATGCCGACCTACGTGCTCGGCAAGGACACGCCGGAATCGTGGGCGAAGGCCCGGCTGCTGCCGGCGCCCTGGGTCACCCTCTCCGGCCGGCAGGTCATCCTGCACGTCCAGGCTTCCGCCGTGAAGGAACTCGCCGACCCGAAGCCCCTGCTGGAATGGTGGGACCAGTCGATGGTCCTCGAAGACGACCTCATCGCCCTGCGCCGGCTCGCGCCGGAGCGCGTAGTCCCTGACCGGCAGATCTCCGCCGGCTTCATGCACTCAGGCTATCCGTTCATGTGCTGGATCGACCCGTCGCAGAAAGACAGCGTCGACCTCCCCAAACTCATGAAGGAAGGCAACTGGGGCTTCTTCCACGAACTCGGCCACAACCATCAGTGCTCCGCCTGGACCTTCGACGGTCAGACCGAAGTCACCTGCAACCTCTTCTCGCTTTACGTCATGGAGAAACTCGTCGGCAAGCCGACCGGCCGAGGCCATCCGGCGATGGAGAAACTCGACGAGCTCTTGGCGAAGCGCTTCGCCGCCGAACCGAGCAAGGGTCCGTTCGAACAGCTCGCGACCTTCGTCGTGCTGATCCGCGCCCACGGCTGGGGACCCCTCCGAGAGACGCTCCGTTCTTACGCGACCGACGCCGCCCCCAAGGGCACCACCAAGGAGCAGCTGCAGAGCCTCTTCGCCTTGCGCTACGGCCAGGCCGCCAAGGCGGACGTCAGCGCGTACTTCGAGAAGATGGGCTATCACGTCGAGCCTTCCGCCAGGGCCGCCCTGAAAGGCTTCCCGGCCTTCCAGCCGGCGCTCCCTGCGGCGGCCAGGTGACGCGGTCGCGCCAGTCCCCGGGACGTCGCCTTCTGCCTCGCCCTCAGGGCTTATTTAAACTTACTAGGCGTCCGACGGCCTCCGGGGCCGTCGTCCGACCATGTCCCTCATTTCCCGCCTTTCCGCCCGCCTCCAGAACCACCCCAAGCGCATCGTCTTCCCCGAAGGCGCGGACGCCCGCGTCATCCAGGCCGCCCGCCAGTTCGTGGTGAAGAAGCTCGGCGTGCCGATCCTCGTCGGCGACCGCCAGCGCATCAAAGTCAACGCCGCCCGCCTCAGCATCAGCCTCGAAGGCGTGCGCATCGTCGAACCGGAGCGCAGCGACGAGCTCCGAGGCTTCGCCGAGAAGCTCGCCTCGATCCAGCGCTACGGCAGCACGAACCTGCAGGGCGATCCGGCCGAACTGGCCCTGAACCCCAACTACTTCGCCTGCCTGATGGTCGCCACCGGCGGCGCCGACGCCCTCATCTCCGGCGCCACCACGCACGCGGCCTCCGGCCTGCGCGCCATCCTCCAGGTGATGCCCCGCCAGGCCGGCGTCGAGTAGGCGAGCATCGCGACCTTCGGGGTCGTGTCGGTCAGGTGGCCGGCGAGGCCGGCGGTCGTCACCGCGATGTCGGCGAGCTGCTCCGCGGTCGGTTCGGGGATGACGCCGCAGTCGGCGAGGAAGAGCACGC
>JBJTAX010000035.1:0-8024 GCA_046091055.1 Verrucomicrobiota bacterium
TCCGTCCTCCTCAAGAAGGCCGCGAAGATCGAGTCCGGCTCCAAGGTCCCGAACCGCGACAAGGTCGGCAAGGTCACCAAGAAGCAGCTCCTCGAGATCGTCGAGCTGAAGAAGAAGGACCTCAATGCCGTCAACCCGGACAACGCCGCGCGCATGATCGCCGGCACCGCGCGTTCGATGGGCATCGAAGTCATCGGTTAATTTCACCCAACCCTAATCCAACCAAACCACTGCATCCCGCAGGAGACCAAAAGTCGCTATGAGCAAACAACCCAGCAAGCGCTACCGCGCCGCCCTCCAGGTCGCCGACCTGAAGGCCAAGTATGACGTCACCCAGGCCGCCGAGATCATCAAGAAGATGCCCGGCGCCAAGTTCGACGAGACCGTCGAGATCTCCGCCTTCCTCGGCGTCGACCCCAAGCAGTCGGACCAGATGGTCCGCGGCACCGTCTCCCTCCCGAACGGTTCCGGCAAGAAGATCAAGGTCCTCGCCTTCACGGAGAACGCCGCCGAAGCGCTCGCCGCCGGCGCCGATTACGCCGGCCTCGCCGACCTGATCGCCAAGGTCAACGGCGGGTTCCTCGACTTCGACGTCGCCATCTCCACCGTCTCCGCGATGAAGGACGTCCGCCAGGTCGCCCGCGTCCTCGGTCCGAAGGGCCTCATGCCCAATCCGAAGTCCGGCACCGTGTCGGACGACATCCCGAAGACCATCAAGGAAGTGAAGGCGGGACGCGTCGAATTCAAGATGGATAAGACGGGCAATATCGTGATCGTCATCGGCAAGAAGTCCTTCTCCGCCCTGCAGCTCACCGAGAACGCCCAGGCCGCCCTGGCCGCCCTCGTGAAGGCCCAGCCCGCCGGCTTCTCCGGCGGCCGTTTCATCAAGTCGATCACGCTCAGCGCCAGCATGAGCCCCGGCGTGGCCGTCGACCTCAAGCCCTACTCGGCCGCCGTCGCGACCGCCTAATCACAACCACGCCCAAGCGAACCCACGAACATGCGCGCTGAAAAACAATTCCTCGTCGACGAAGTCGCCGCCCAGCTGGCCAGCTCCAACTACCTGCTGCTCGCCAACTTCACCGGCGTCACCGTCGAGAACGCGACCGCCGTCCGCACCCAGCTCCGTGCTCACGGCGCCGAGTACCACGTCGTCAAGAACAGCATCCTGAACATCGCCGCCAAGCAGGCGAAGCTGCCCGACATCTCCTCCCACCTGACCGGCCACACGGCCCTCGTCACCGGCGGCAACAACCCGACCGGCGTCGCCAAGGTGCTCGTCGCCTTCTTCAAGGATTTCTCCAAGCTCGAGGTGAAGGGCGGCGTCCTGGACGCCAAGATCCTCACCAAGTCCGAAGTGGAAGCCCTGTCGAAGCTGCCGTCCCTCGACGGCATCCGCGCCCAGCTCCTGTCGCTGCTCTCCACCCCCGCTTCGCAGTTCGTCCGCCTCCTGGACGCCAAGCGCCAGAAGGACGAGAAGGCCGCCTGAACCCTTTCCTCGCGGAGGCGTCGCCATGTGGCGGCGTCCGAGCGGGGGGAACCCAAACCAAAAAAACAACACACATCCAAAGAACCCCGGTTAGGGGCCTCGCGCCCTCAAATGTCCTTCCATGGACGCTAACCATTCAAGGAACCCAGATACCATGAGCAACATCACCAAAGACCAAGTCATCGAGTGGCTCAGCGCCCAGTCCGTCCTGGACATCGCCGGCCTCGTGAAGGACCTCGAGACCAAGTGGGGCGTTTCCGCCGCCGCTCCGGTCGCCGTCGTCGCCGCCGGTGGCGCCGCCGCCGGTGCCGCTCCCGCCGAAGAGAAGACGACGTTCGACGTCATCCTCAAGGGCAAGGGCGCTACCCCGATCAATGTCATTAAGGAAGTCCGCGCCATCACCGGCCTGGGCCTCAAGGAAGCCAAGGACCTCGTCGACGGCGCCCCGAAGCCCGTCAAGGAAGGCGTGTCCAAGGACGAAGCCAAGGACATCGAGACCAAGCTCAAGGCCGCCGGAGCCGAGGTCCAGGTCAAGTAATCCGGCTTCCGGCGTATCTCCGCAAAGCGGGGAGGGCGGCCCCCTCCCGGGTCCGGCGAACCCTCCCCGCTTTTTCTTCCCCCGGCCGCCTCGTCCGACCCCACCAGGCAAACCAGTCAGCACCACCGAAACCACCCGACACTCCGAGCCCACCTTCACCAGCCATGCCTCAAGAGCGCAAAAACTTCGGTAAACTACGCGAAGTCATCCCTCCGCCCAACCTGATCGAGAACCAGATCTTCTCGTTCAACGATTTCCTGCAGCTCGACGAATCCGCGTCCGCCCGCAAGAACGTCGGCCTGGCCGCCGTCTTCCGCGAAGCCTTCCCGGTCGAGAGCAACAACGGCAACTTCCGCCTCGAGTACCTCGAGTACGGCCTGGTGATGCCGAAGCAGACCGAGCTCGAGTGCATCCGCGAAGGCACGACCTACGCGATCTCGGTGATGCTCAAGCTCCGCCTCCGCGAGAAGGGCGCCTTCAAGGACGAAGAGATCCTGATGGGCGAGATCCCGATGATCACCGACCGCGGCTCCTTCATCGTCAACGGCGCCGAGCGCGTCGTCGTCTCCCAGCTCCACCGCTCCCCGGGCATCTGCTTCGAAGAGTCCGCCCACACGAGCGGCAAGATGCTCCACGCCTTCCGCATCATCCCTGACCGCGGCACCTGGATCGAAGTCCAGTTCGACCAGAACGACCTGCTCTGGGTCTACCTCGACCGCCGCCGCCGTCGCCGCAAGTTCCTCGTCACGACCCTGCTCCGCGCCTTCGGTTACAAGGACGACAAGGACATACTGGCCCTCTTCTACCAGCACCGCGAGCTGACCGCCAAGGCCGCGCTCGACCTCGATCCGGAAGAGCTTTCCCAGCTCGTCTACGCCGACCCGATCGTCGACGTCGAGACCGGCAAGGTCGTCGCCAAGCAGTACGACAAGCTTTCCCGCGAGACCCTCAAGGAGATCCACAAGCAGCTCCCGAAGCAGAAGTTCGGCGTCTTCGACACGGCCTTCGACAACGGCTCCATCATCCTCTCGCTCCGCAAGGACATCGGCGCCGTCCGCAACGAGGAGGAAGCCCTCAAGGAGATCTTCCGCAAGCTCCGCCCCGGCGAGCCCGTCAACGTCAAGGGCGCCCGCGCCCACATGCAGCGCCTCTTCCAGGACCCGCTCCGCTACGACCTCGGTCGCGTCGGCCGCTACAAGCTCAACCAGAAGCTCGGCCTGGACGTCTCGCTCGACACCCGCACGATCACTCCGGAGGACATCGTCGAAGCCACCAAGCTGCTCTGCAAGCTGAGCGCCGGCGACGGCGCGATCGACGACATCGACCACCTCGGTTCCCGCCGCGTCCGCAACGTCGGCGAACTCCTCGCCAACCAGTGCCGCGCCGGCCTCAAGAACGTCGTCAAGACGGTCAAGGCCCGCATCAACGAATACGACCAGAGCGTCGACTCGATCACCCCGCAGAAGCTCGTCAACCCGAAGCCCTTCGGCAACTCGATCCGCGAGTTCTTCGCCCGCAGCCAGCTGTCCCAGCTGATGGACCAGATCAACCCGCTCGCCGAGCTGACGCACAAGCGCCGTCTCTCCGCCCTCGGGCCCGGCGGCCTCAACCGCGACCGCGCCGGCTTCGAGGTCCGCGACGTCCATCCCTCCCACTACGGCCGCATCTGCCCGATCGAGACCCCCGAAGGTCCGAACATCGGCCTGATCAACTCCCTCTCGACCTACTCGCGCATCAACGAGTTCGGCTTCATCGAGGCCCCTTACCGCAAGGTCGTGCGCGGCAAGGTCTCCAGCCAGGTCGAGTTCATGACCGCGGACCAGGAGGAGAAGTTCAAGGTCGCCCAGGCCAACTCCGAGCTCGACGACGCCTCCCGCCTCAAGGGCAAGGTCACCGTCCGTTTCCGTGACGACATCCTCGAAGTGGACCCGGAAGACGTCGACTACATGGACGTCTCGCCGCAGCAGGTCGTCTCCGTGGCCGCCGCCCTCATCCCCTTCCTCGAACATGACGACGCGAACCGCGCGCTCATGGGTTCGAACATGCAGCGCCAGGGCGTGCCCCTCGTCGTGACCGAAGCCCCGTTCGTGGGCACCGGCCTCGAGCGTCGCGTGGCCATCGACTCGAAGACCGTGGTCGTCGCCGAAGGCGCCGGCGTCGTCGCCGCCGCCGACTCCCGCCGCATCATCGTCACCAAGGACGGCGAGGTCGCCTCCGCCCAGCTCGAGAACAAGAAGTTCAAGAGCGAGCCGGCCAAGGGCCTCTACGTCTACGACCTCCGCAAGTTCCTCAAGACCAACTCCTCCACGTGCTTCAACCAGCGTCCGCTGGTCCGCCGCGGCGACAAGGTCAAGCAGGGCGACATCATCGCCGACGGCGCCGCCACCGACAAGGGCGAGCTCGCCCTCGGCCGCAACGTCCTCGTCGGCTTCATGCCGTGGAACGGTTATAACTTCGAGGACGCGATCCTGCTCTCCGAACGCATGCTCAAGGATGACGTCTTCACCTCCGTCCATATCGAGGAATTCGAGGTCACCGCCCGTGACACGAAGCTCGGGCCCGAGCAGATCACCCGCGACATCC
Organism: Verrucomicrobiota bacterium; assembly: GCA_046091055.1. GTDB lineage: Bacteria > Verrucomicrobiota > Verrucomicrobiia > Opitutales > UBA953 > UBA953. The sequence goes on from JBJTAX010000035.1 coordinate 4,611, forward strand.
CGAACCTCGGCGAGGACGCCCTGCGCAACCTCAACCGCGACGGCGTCATCCGCATCGGCGCCGAGGTGAAGCCCGACGACATCCTCGTCGGCAAGATCACCCCGAAGTCCGAAGGCGACCTCGCCCCCGAAGAGAAGCTGCTCCGCGCCATCTTCGGCGAGAAGGCCCGCGACGTGAAGGACACCTCCCTGCGCGTGCCCTCCGGCATCTCCGGCATCATCATGGACGTGAAGGTCTCCTCCCGTACCGACAAGGACGACGGACGCCTCTCGCCCAACGACCAGCGCCGCGCGCTCAAGAAGGTCAACGAAGAGTACCGCACGGCCGACTCCCGTCTCCGCGAGGAGATGACCGAGTCCCTCTCGAACATCCTCCTCGGCGAGAAGATCCCGCTCGACGTCAAGAATTCCGAGACCGGCGAGGCCATCATCCCGGCCAACCGCAAGATCACCAAGACCCTCCTCCGCCGCCTGGCTTCCGTCTCCCGCTCCATCGAGATGAACGACTCGCCGGTGAAGCAGAAGATCCGCCAGATCGTCGACGGCTACCATCGCCGCTTCGACGAGCTTGAGCAGGAGCGCGCTCGCAAGGTCGAAGCCATCGAACAGGGCATCGACGAAGGCGGCGCCATCAAGAACGTCAAGGTGTACATCGCCACCAAGCGCAAGATCCAGGTCGGCGACAAGATGGCCGGCCGCCACGGCAACAAGGGCGTCGTCGCCCGCATCGTGCCGGTCGAGGACATGCCTTACCTCGCCGACGGCACCCCCGTCGACATCTGCCTCAACCCGCTCGGCGTGCCTTCCCGCATGAACGTCGGCCAGGTCCTCGAGACGCACCTCGGCTGGGCCTGCTCCAAGCTCGGCCTGAAGATGGCCACCCCCATCTTCGACGGCATCCCCGAGAAGCAGGTCCGCGAATACCTCAAGCAGGCCGAGCTCCCCGAGACCGGCAAGGCGATGCTCATCAACGGCCACACCGGCGAGGCGTTCGACCAGGACGTCGTCGTCGGCTACATCTACATGATGAAGCTGAACCACCTCGTCGCGGACAAGATCCACGCCCGCGCCACGGGTCCGTACAGCCTCATCACGCAGCAGCCCCTCGGCGGCAAGGCCCAGTACGGCGGCCAGCGTTTCGGTGAGATGGAAGTCTGGGCCCTCGAGGCCTACGGCGCCGCCTACACGCTGCAGGAGCTCCTCACGGTCAAGTCCGACGACGTCGCCGGCCGCACCAAGATCTACGAGCAGCTCGTCAAGGGCGACAACACCCTCGTCAGCGGCACGCCCCAGTCCTTCAACGTGCTGATGAAGGAGATGCAGGCCCTGTGCCTGGATGTCCGCCTCGGCTCCGCCGCCGCCACCACCCCGGATCGCAACTGAGCGCCCGACGTACCCACCCCCGACCTTCACAGACATGATTCACCCGGCGCACACCCCCGAGTTCCCCGCCAACGAGACGAAGGAGCAGTCCTTCGACTTCGTCTCCATCTCGATCGCCTCCCCCGAGGAGATCGTCCAGTGGACCGGCGAGCAGTTCCTCGACGAACTCGACGAACACGGCAACCGCAAGGTCAAGGGCCTCAAGGAGGTAAAGAGCCCTGAGACCATCAACTACCGCTCGTTCAAGCCCGAGCCGAACGGCCTCTTCTGCCAGCGCATCTTCGGCCCGGTCCGCGACTACGAGTGCTACTGCGGCAAGTACAAGAAGGTGAAGTACAAGGACGTCGTCTGCGACAAGTGCGGCGTCGAGGTCACCGTCTCCCGCGTCCGCCGCGAGCGCATGGGCTACATCCGCCTGGCGATCCCGGTCTCCCACATCTGGTTCCTGAAGAGCATGCCCAGCCGCCTGTCGCTGATGCTCGACATGACCACCCGCCAGCTCGAGCAGGTCATCTACTACCAGAAGTACCTCGTCGTCGACCCGGGCGCCACCGGCATGGAAGAGAAGGAGCTCCTCGACGAGGAATCCTTCCGTCGCGCCGTCGAGCAGCACGGTCCTGACGCCTTCAAGGCCCGCATGGGCGCCGAGGCGCTCCAGCAGCTGCTCAAGAAGATGGATCTCGCCGCCACGGTCGAGAACCTCCGCGACCAGCTCCGCTCCACCCGCTCCAAGCAGATCAAGAAGAAGATCGCCCGCCGCATGAAGATCATCCAGGGCTTCCTGGCTTCCGGCAAGCGTCCCGAGCACATGATCCTGACGGTGCTCCCCGTCATCCCGCCGGACCTCCGCCCGCTCGTCCCCCTCGAAGGCGGCCGTTTCGCCACCTCCGACCTGAACGACCTCTATCGTCGCGTCATCAACCGCAACAACCGCCTGAAGCAGCTCATCCAGATGAAGACGCCCGACGTCATCATCCATAACGAGATGCGCATGCTCCAGGAAGCCGTCGACGCCCTGCTCGACAACGGCCGCCACGGCAAGCCGGTCAAGGACCGCGACCGCCAGCTGAAGTCCATCTCGGACATGCTGAAGGGCAAGCACGGCCGCTTCCGCCAGAACCTCCTCGGCAAGCGCGTCGACTACTCCGGCCGCTCCGTCATCGTCATCGGTCCTGAGCTCAAGCTCAACCAGTGCGGCCTCCCGAAGAAGATGGCCCTCGTCCTCTTCGAGCCGTTCATCATCCGCCGCCTCAAGGAACTGGGCTTCGCCCACACCGTCCGCGGCGCCCGTAAGCACATCGAGCAGAAGAAGCCCGAGGTCTGGGACATCCTGGAAGAAGTGACCAAGGGCCACCCGGTCTTCCTCAACCGCGCGCCGACGCTCCACCGCCTGTCCATCCAGGCCTTCGAACCCATCCTCATCGAGGGCGACGCGATCCGCCTGCACCCGCTCGTCTGCACCGCTTACAACGCGGACTTCGACGGCGACCAGATGGCCGTGCACGTCCCGCTGTCCCTGGAGGCCATCATGGAGTGCAAGCTCCTGATGATGTCGACGAACAACATCTTCTCGCCCTCGAGCGGCAAGCCGATCCTCACGCCGTCCCAGGACATCGTGCTCGGCGCCTACTACCTGACCCTCGAGCCCGCCGACAAACCGGCGGCCAACTCCCGCCTCCCGGTGCTGGGCTCCGTGTCCGAGGCGACGTTCGCCGAAGCCGAAGGCTCGCTCCACCTGCATGACTGGGTCCGCTACGCCAACCCCGACTTCAACCGCAAGACGGTCCATGGCGATCCCAACGGCAGCACGATCGTGACCACGGTCGGGCGCATCATCTTCAACACCATCTGGCCCGCCGAACTCGGCTTCTTCAACGAGACCGTGAAGAAGGGCCAGCTCGGCGACCTCATCCTCAAGACCTACAAGCACTGCGGCCGCGAGGCTTCGATCCCCGTCCTCGACGCGCTCAAGGAGACCGGCTTCCGCATCGCGACCAAGGCCGGCATCTCCATCGGCGTGAACGACATGATC
>JBJTAX010000036.1:0-3819 GCA_046091055.1 Verrucomicrobiota bacterium
GGCAAGGGGGACCGATGAGGGCTAGGGCTGGGGCTAGGGCCAGTGGACAAGTGCTGCGCCGCACTGGCGCAAAAGTGCAAATCGGCCTGCGGCCTGTGCAAAGGTGCAAAGGTGGAAGACAAACTCCAGGTGGCGGGTGGCAGCTCCGGGTGGCGGGGGTGCATCCCCAAGAGGGCTGAATGGAGGGCTGCGTTGAGGACTGAGTGGAGGACTGAATAGATAAGTCCGCCGCGGGAACCGGGAGCCGCTGGCCGAAGGCTGAACTGCCGACCCCCGAATGGCTGAGGCCCCGGTGGCCGTCACCCGTCACCCCGAGAATGAACGCCGCGAGTTGACCCGTGGACCGGTGGGCCGGTGGGCAAGAGATCAAGCATCTCAAAGGGAGACCGGAAACCGGATGATTAGCTGGGGGTCATTCCGCCATCGATTCAGCCCTCCATGCAGTCCTCCCGTTTAGTGCTTCCCGCACCAATTTTCTTTCCCCCGCTGACATGCCCGCCACTCTCGGCCCATGTCCGAAATCCTCCTGACCCTCCGCGAAAGCAAGACCTCCCCGGTCGGTTCGCGCTTCCAGGCCATCTGCGCCCTGGGTGATATCGCCACCAAGACCGCCAAGACCGGGTCGACCTATTATGAGGCCGTCATCGCGGACGCCACGGACGACATCAAGATCCGCGTCTTCGGCGAGTCCCCCGTCAAGCCCGTGCTCGTCACCCTCAAGGCCGGCGCGGTCGTCCGCGTGGGCGGCGTCGTCGGGGATTTCAACGGCCGCCCCGACCTCAAGGTCGACGCCCTCGCCCCGGTCACCGCCGCCGAGCGATCCGACCCCGCGATCATGGGCCGGCTCACGCCGGTCTCGCAGCATGACCCCGTCAAGATGAAGGCCGAGCTGCTCGGCATCGTCGGCCGCATCCCGCACGCCGGCCTGCGCGCGACCGTCGAATCCGCCCTCGAGGAGCATGGCGAGCGCTTCTACGAAGCCGTCGCCGCCCTCGGCATGCACCATGCTTATCGTCACGGCCTGCTGGAGCATACCCTGCGCATGGCCGAGTGCGCCGAGGCCCTCCTGCCGCTCTATCCGAAGGTCGACCACTCGCTGTCCGTCGCCGGCATCGTGCTGCACGACATGGGCAAGGTGCAGGAGTATTCGCGGCTCGAGCCGGGCATGGCCAAGGCCGGTTTCACCCGCGCCGGCAACCTGCACGGACACCTCGTGCTCGGCGCCTTCATCGTGCGCGCCCACGGCACCAAGGTCGGCCTCGAAGCCTCGCTCATGGAGCGACTCGAGCACATCCTGCTCTCGCATCACACCATGCGCGAATACGGCGCGTGCGCCACGCCGTCCACGCCGGAGGCCGTGTTCGTGGCCCGCATCGACGACCTGGACGCCAAGCTTTCCGCCGTGGAAGAAGAACTGCGCAAAGCCCCGCCCGGAGCCGAGTTCATGCCCCTCCGCGCCATCGACGGCCAGCTGCTGATCACCCCGCCCAAGACCGGAGCCTGAACGCGTGCGCCTCGAAGAGCTGGATTTCGAACTCCCGCCCGAACGCATCGCCGCCACGCCCGCCGCGCGGCGCGACGCCTCGCGTCTGCTCGTCGTGCGCCGCGCCGCGCGCACGATCGAGCACCGTCGTTTCAGCGACCTGCCGGAGCTCCTGCCGCCCGGCACCGTGCTCATCCGCAATAACGTCTCCGTCCTGAAGGCGCGCCTCTTCGGCGTGCGTCCCACCGGCGGCAAGGTCGAGTGCCTGCTGCTCCGACCCACGTCGGATCCGCTCGAATGGTGGTGCATGCTCCGCCCCGGCAAACGGGCCGGTGATGCCGCCGGCTTCCTCGTCGACGGACGGCGCGCCGTCGCCGTCGAGAACGCTCACGGCGAATACCGGGTGCGCTTCGACCTCCCGCCCGGCGAGACCGTCCAGGACTTCGCGGAGCGCCTCGGCGAGATCCCGCTGCCGCCTTACATCGTCGAAGCGCGCAAGGAGCGCGGGCTCGCGCCCACGGATGATGCCGAGCGTTATCAGACCGTCTACGCCGACCCCACGGCCGCGCGGGCGGCGGCCGCGCCCACGGCCGGATTGCACTTCACGCCGGAGCTCCTGGAGACCCTCAAGGCGCGCGGGCACGAATCCTTCGACCTTGTGCTCGACGTCGGCCCAGGGACCTTCCAGCCCGTCACCGCGACGGACATCTCCACGCACGTCATGCATGCCGAGACGTACCGGATCCCGGCCCGGACCATGCAGGCCTTGCGGGAACGGCGTCCCCGTCTGGCGATCGGCACCACCTCCGTGCGCGCCAGCGAGGACGCCCTGCGGAAGATCCCGGGGTTCGCCCACGAGGGCGATTTCGTGTCCGAGGCCTCGATCTTCATCCGGCCTGGGGACACCTTGGGATGCTGCGAGCACGTCCTGACCAACTTCCACCTCCCCAAGTCGACCCTCCTGTGCCTGGTCGGGGCTTTCCTGACCCCCGGGGACCCGTCCGGGGTGGCCTGGCTCAAGGCAATCTATGCCGAGGCCATCCGGGAGGAATACCGTTTCTTCAGCTATGGGGACGCCATGCTCATCCTCTGATGAGGGTGTCAGGAAGGGCTAAAAATAACATAAATCATTCTCCTCTATGATTTTATGGCTTTCAGGCCTGTCCTGATCCGACCCGCGGCAAGCATCCCCGTTCGTCTGCCAGGAGGCGCGAGCCAATCCTGTCCGGCCTGCAGGGTCGGAGGACGATGCTTTCAGGGTCTAAACGGCCAGTCCAGGGGCTCATTTAGCTTTGCCTTTTCCATCATGACCGTCGGTACCCGTTGGCTTGGCCGAATCTTGGATGAATCAGCTCAAGCCCGGTTGCTCTTAGAGATAAGGTATCGGCTTAAATGACTACCAATCAAGTAATTAAGCCACACCAAAACTTGTATTGCACAAAAACAGGCAATCCTTGCCGATGGGTTGGCCAGGCCAGCTTGCGTAGGCTCTGATCCCCAGGCTGACGGGTCGACCCCACTCGCCGCATTCGGCCCGCCAGCCCCCCGGATAAAGTTTATTCATTATGGCTTGCCTAGGGGGTATCCACCAGATGAAATAACTTTCTACCCCTAATCCCTTTTGCGCAGGGCACAGTCCCTGTCTTTGCCTATTTATCACTCAACTGACCCATTCTGATGTCTGACTCCAGCCGTTCTCGCCCACGCGTGTTCCTCCCGCGTTCCTCGCTCATGGTGGCCGCCGCCCTCATCGGCCTCGGCGTATCATCGACGCCTCAGGCCCAAGCCGCGAACCTCACCTGGAACAAGACCGACGCGGGCACCTACAGTTGGGCGGATTCGGCTAACTGGACCGGTGGCGGTTTCCCTAACGCGATCGGTGATGTCGCCAACCTCAGCGGCGCGCTCGCCGGCGCGCAGACGGTGAACCTCAACGCCGTGATCACCATCGGCGAACTGAATTTCGGAGCGACCGCGCCCTCTTCGCTCGCCGGTTACACTTTGGCTGGCGGCACGAACGGATACCTGATCTTGGATGATACGGATGGTGCCGTGTCCATAAATAAGCTGAACGGTTCGCCTAGCCTGGACCAGATTACCGCCGGCATCCAGTTCAACGACAATCTCACCATCTCGAACAATGCCGGCGGTGGTACCTTGACCTTTAGTTCAACGGGTACCCTGCGCTCGCTGACCTCGGACATCACGTTCAACGGCACCGGCCCCGTGGCCGCCGGGTCAATCGTTGTGAGCGGGGCCATCTCCACGGCAGGCAACCTCGTGAAAAATGACGCGGTGATCACCCGGCTGACGGGAGCCAACACCTACGCCGGCAC
>JBJTAX010000037.1:0-7307 GCA_046091055.1 Verrucomicrobiota bacterium
CGAATGGACTGCGGCGAGCTTCTGTTTGCTCAGGGTGTGGCGGAACGGCCCGACGCCGGCGTAGTCGACCCGGACGCCGGCATAGCGGGCGACTTGGGCCGGCTCGTTGAGCGTCACGCCGACGATCGCGGACTCTCCGAGCAGGGCGCGGGCGGCGGCGGGCGAGGCGTCGTCGCCGCCGAGATGCACGCCGTCGGCCTCGGCGCGCAGGGCGACCTCCGGCGAATCGTTCACCACGAACACCGCGCCGAAATCACGGCACAGTTCGGCGATGGCCAGGGCTTCGGCGACCCACGCCTCGGCTGGCAGCCGCTTCGCGCGCAGTTGGATCCAACGGACGCCGCCTTCGAGGGCCAGCCGGGCCTGTTCACGATGCGTCCGGGACGCGGCATCGAGGGTCAGGAACTGCAGGCGAGGGCACACGGCCTAGTAAGCGCGCTTCAGCTTGCGGGCTTCCTTGCCGTACCAGGCGCGCTCGAGGTCGAGGAAGGCGCGCACGGGGTCGGGCTGCTTCCAGACCGAGCCGATGAAGGCGATGCCGTCGAACCCCATTTCGCGGGCCTTGGTCGCGTTCTTCGGCGTGATACCGCCGAGGGCGAGGACCGGCGCGCCGCCTTCGGCCTTCCAGCGACGGAGGATGACCTCGAATTCGCGGAGGGTGCGGCGCGGGCGATGATCCATCTTGGATACCGACTCGAAGATCGGAGCCAGGAAGACGTAGCCGCAGGCCTTGTCGGTCGAACGCAGCTCGTCGTAGTCGTGGCACTTCGCGCTGACCACGGCGTGCTTCGGCCAGCGGCGCGGGACGCGTTCGCCCGGATGCATCTGGAAGCCGCCCAGACGGTGGGCCTCGACGAGCCCCGGCTCTTCGCCGAGCACGATGCGCGGCCAGAAGGCCTCGGGGATCGCGCGCAGGAACTGCTCGTAATGGCGGCGCTCCCAATCCTTGCGGACCTGGACATGGAGCCGGCTCAGGCCGGCGTCGAAGAGGCGGCGCACGACCTTGGGGTCCCAGCTCCCGTCGTTGGGGGTGAGCAGGACGAGGTTCTCCGGGGCCGGGGCTTCCGGCTCGCTGACGAAGAGACCTTTGATGAACTTGAACATGAGTAAGGGGAGGTCAGCCGCCTTGGGCGGCGCGGATGACGAGGATGCGGGCGCCCTCGGCCAGCACGTGGGCGGACCAGCGGGAGCGCGGGACGACCTGCTCGTCGACGGCGGCGGCCACGGCGGGCTCATGGGCCACCCCAAGTTCGGCGAGCAGGTCCGCCAGCGTCCGGGCGGCGGTCTCTTGGGGCTCATCGTTGACGGTCACGCGCATGTGCGCACGACCCTGTCCCGCGACGGGCGGGCTGGCAAGCGGAGGTTTGGGGTTGCGGGCGGAGGTCCGTGAGATTGGCTGAAACCCATGAAAACCCTGCGCCTCTGCCTGCTCTCCGCCCTGGCCGTCGTGGCCGGCCTCGCCCTCTCCTCCTGCTCCAACAACAAAGAATCCATGAAAGAATCCTCCGCCGCCGGCACGCCCCGCGCCATCATCCACACCAACTACGGCGACATGACCGTCGAGTTCTGGCCCGACGTCGCCCCGCGCACCGTCGACAACTTCCTGAAACTCTCCCGCGAGAACTTCTACGACGGCACCGCCTTCCATCGCATCATCAAGGGGTTCATGATCCAGGGCGGCTGCCCGAACTCCAAGATCGGGGCCCGTGGCGCGCCCGGCACCGGCGGCCCCGGCTACCAGGTCAAGGCCGAGTTCAACAACCGTGCCCACGTCAAAGGCGTCCTCTCGATGGCACGTTCGGCCGACCCGGACAGCGCGGGCAGCCAGTTCTTCATCTGCCATGGGGACGCCTCCTTCCTGAACAACAAATACACCGCCTTCGGCAGGCTGGTCGCCGGCGAGGAGGTCCTTAACAAGATCGCGAACATCCCCTGCGTCGGCATGGAGCGCTCCACCCCCACCGAGCGGGTCGAAATCACCGGCGTGGAGATCCTCGGAGCCAAATAAAGCTTCCCTCTTTACAGACCTGCCCGCCCTCCTTAAGACGAACCTCCCCATGAAATCCCTACGCACCCTCGCGGCCCTTCCCCTGAGGGCCGCCGCCGCCCAGGCCCTCACCCTCGACGTCCAGCTCGGCTACGGCAAGCCGAGCACGCCCCTCGACGGCGGCGCCGCCGCGGACAACACCTCCGTCGTCGGCCTCGGCATCGGCACCTACCTGACCGAGAACTCCCACCTCGGCCTCAACTTCAGCACCCGCGACATCGTCACGGCAGACCCTGTAGACGCCTCCGCCCGCACCGCGATCGTCGAATACACCTACGAGCTCAACAGCACCGGCGGCATCAAGCCCTTCATCGGCGCCGGCATCGGTTACGGCTGGCTGAAGAATACCATCAAGTCGACCGCCCTCGCTTCCGACGTCTTCGCCGGCATGCGCTTCGAAGTCTCCGAGACCGTCGACTTCACGCTGACCGCCCGCCTGCATCAGCTCTACAACATCGACTTCGCGAACGTCGTCGGCGAAGAGAACCGCCAGGTGAACACCTTCGAGGCGGTCGCCGGTCTCCGCTTCAAGTTCTAAGCGGTCGCCACGTCCCCAAACGAAAGCCGCCCGCCGTCGGGCGGCTTTTTTGTGCCTACGCGGGGATGGCCGCTCAGGGCTGCAGCAGCCCTTGGTCCCGCATCCATTCGCCGAGCAGGTCGGTCCAGCGACGGGCCGCAAGGCAACGATCGGAAGCGCCCCAGCCATGACCGCCCTTGGCCCAGACATGGACTTCGGCCGAGCCGCCCAGCGACTTGAGGAGCTTCGCGAACGCCATCGAACCTTCGGCAGGATAAGCATCGTCGGCGCTGTGGGCGAAGAACGCCGGCACCGGCTTCACGCCCTTGGGCGGCACGACGCCGTCGGGGCCCTCGCGGAGCACGCTGTCCGGCTTGTCCTTCTCGAAGAGATACGCCGGGTAGACCATCACGGCGAAATCCGGACGGGGGGCGCCGGCCTCCGCCGGGGCGTACGCCACGCGGGCGGCGAGGTTCCCGCCGGCGGAGAAGCCGAGGATGCCGACTTTCTGCGGGTCGGCGTTCCATTCCTTGGCGCGCTCACGGGCGAGTTGGACCATCCGGCGGGCATCAAGCACCGGGACGACCCAAGGCTTGCTCGGGTCGCGGCGCGGGACGCGGTAGCGCAGCACGACGGCCGCGCTGCCGAACGCATTCAGGCGACGGGCGACCTCGGCCCCTTCATGTTCTTCGGCGAGGATGCCGTAGCCGCCGCCGGGGCAGACGATGACGAGCGGCGCGCCAGGCTTCGCGGCAGGGTAAGCCACGTATTCCGGGATCATCACGTCGGTGCGGTGGCCGTTCTTGTTGATGATGCCCTTGGGGTCCTGGCCAGGCTTGGCCGCCAGGGTCTCGGCCGGCGGCGAGCCGTCCCAGACGGGGGTCGGAGGAAGCGGCGCGGCGACGCAGCCGGCGAGGGCGAGGAAGAGGGATGGCAGGTGCAGGGTCTTCATGGGAAAATCATTCGTGGCGGAGGGCCTCGATCGGGTCGAGCTTGGCCGCGCGTAGGGCGGGATAGACGCCGGCCACCAGGCCGATCACCACGGAGAAGGCCAGCCCTTCGGCCATGATGACCCAGTCCAAGGTCGCCACCGCGCCCGTCGGGAGCGCCGACGTGAGGATGAGGTTCATGATGGCGACGATGCCGACCGAGACCAGGAGTCCGATGAGGCCGCCGACGACCGAGACCACCGCGGCCTCGGCGAGAAACTGCAGGAAGAGGTCGGAACCGCGGGCGCCGAGGGCCTTCCGCACGCCGATCTCGCGGATGCGCTCGTTGATGGAGGCGAGCATCACGTTCATGATGCCGATGCCGCCGACGAAGAGCGAGATCCCGGCGACGCCGCCCAGCGACAGCTTGAAGGCCGACTCGGTCTTGCGGAAGTCCTCGAGGGTCTGCTCGTTGGTGGAGATCGCGAAATCGCGCAGCCCCTTGTGGGCCGAAAGCATCGTGCGCTCGGTCTGCTCGACGGCGTCGCGCAGCTGCTCGGGGTCGGCGATGCGCAGGCCCAGGCCGGTCAGACGGTCGCTCCCGTTGTATTTCGTGAGGGCGGTGCTCACCGGGATCAGCGCCCCGCTGTTGCGATAACGCCATGAACCGCCGGACGAACGGGAGTTCGCCGAGCGGATCTGCATGCCGGTGCCCTCGATGTTGTTGAGCACGCCGATGACCGTGAACCGACGTCCCCGGACCTTCACGACCTTGCCGACGGGATCGACGTTCGCCGCGAAGAGCTCCGGGACCACCGCCGAACCGAGCACGATGACGTCGTTCATGTTGAGGACGTCCAGGTCGCTGATGAAGCGCCCTTGGTCCTGGTCGACCCAGCGTTTGGCGACGGGGAGGTAGTCGGCCGTCACCCCGGTGACGTAGGTGCTCGTCTCCCGGTCCTCGTACACCAGCTTCTCGTAGCCCACCCGGGCCTCGGGCGAGATGTTGCGCACGAGCGGGACCGTGCGGCGGATGCGCTCCACGTCCCGCATGGTGATGCCCTCGGACAGCTCGGCGAGGTGCTCCTGCTCCTTGGGCAGCTGCTCCCGCGAGACGGTGATCTTCTCGATGCCGCCCATGGCGTCGACGAACTGCCGGAAGTTGCCGACCATGCCCTGGACCACGGTCACCATCGCGACCAGCGAGGCCACGCCGAGGATGATGCCCGACATCGAGAGCAGCGAACGGACCTTGTTCGCCCGCAGTTCGCGGAGGCCGTTGACGACCGCCGGCCGGAGTCGTTCGACGAACCTCATCGGGCGCGGTCCTCCTGGACGAGGCCGGCGCGCATGGAGATGACGCGGCGGGCCTTCTCGGCGACGGAAAGGTCGTGCGTGACGAGCACCACCGTGATGCCCTCCGCGATCAGCGAGCCCAGGAGGTCGAGCACGCGGTCGACGTTGCGCACGTCGAGGTTGCCCGTGGGTTCGTCGGCGAAGATGACGGAAGGCGAGCCGACGATCGCGCGCGCCACCGCCACGCGCTGGCGTTCGCCGCCGGAAAGCTGGCCCGGCCGGTGATCGAGCCGATGCGACATCCCCACGCGCCCCAAGGCCGCCGTGGCGGCCGCGGCGTTGGCGGCGGGATCGGAGCCTTCGCGGTAGATGAGCGGCAGCGCGACGTTCTCGAGGACCGTGAGCCGCGGGAGCAGGTTGAACGCCTGGAAGACGAAGCCCACGCGGTGCGAACGATACCAGGCGCGGCGGTCAGGGTCGAGGCGGGCGACCTCCTCGCCGTCGAAGACGATGCTGCCCTCGGTCGGCGTGTCCATGAAACCGAGGATGTGCATCAAGGTCGACTTGCCGGATCCGGACGGGCCGAGGATGGCCACGAACTCCCCCTTCTGGAAATCCAGGTCCACCCCGGCGAGCGCATGGACGTTCTCGTCCCCCATGCGGTAGGTCTTGCGCAGGCCGCGGATGGAGATGAGCGGCGGCATCTCAGCGGGCCGGGGCCGGGCGGACGAGACTGACGACGGCGCCGAGCTCGACGCCCTCGCGGATCTGCGTCCAGCTGGCGTCGCTGAGTCCGAGCCGGACCTTCCGCAGGTCCCATTCGCCGTCGGCTCCGCGGACGTACACGATGCGGTCCGCGCCGTCGATGAACACGGCCGACACCGGGACGGCGACGCAGCCCTTCACGCTGTCGACCGTCACGGTGACGTTGGCGCTGATGCCGGGCCGGACGCCGTCCCCGGCGGGGAACGAAACCTGCGTGGGGAAGACGCGCAGGTCCGGGACCTTGAGGTCGGCCGTGCCGAAGGGCGTCATGAACGTGATCTTGCCGGTCTTGCGCAGGCCCGGGATGGAGTCGAACGTGACGACGGCGTCCTTGCCGAGCTCGACGCGCGTCGCGGCGAACTCGTTCAGGTTGACGTCGACGCGCAGGACGGACGTGTCGGAGACGGTCATCAGCGGCGTCCCGTTGTTGATCGACTGGGCGCCGATGACGATCTGGCCGACGAGGACGTTGCAGTCGGAGACCTGGCCGTCGTGGGGGGCCCGGATGACCGTGCGGCGCACCATCTCGACCGCGGTGTCGAGCCTGGCCTGGGCGATGTCCCGCTGCAGCTTGGCGACCTCGTAGGCCGTGCGGTGGTCCAGGACCTCGCGCTGCGAGACGAAGCCCTGCTTCTCCAGGATCTCCACGCGGCGCAGGTCGCGTTCGAGCCGTTCGAGCGTGAAAGCCTGCAGCTGGACGCTCCGCCGCGCCTGCTCCTCGTCCGCGTTGGCGAGCACGGGATCGAGTTCGACGAGGACCTGGTCCTTCTTCACCATGTCGCCGGTCTCGACGTGCAGCTTGAGGATGGGGCCGCTGACCTGGGCCCGGATGGAGCTGTAGATGACCGCGCGGACGAAGCCGGCGGCCTCGACGGTCTCACGGATGTCGCGCTTCTCGGCGCGCGCTTCGGAGACGCCGGCGGCGGGACGGTCGGCAGACCGCTGGGAAGGCCAGAACACGAACGCGAGTCCGATGACGACCGCGACGAGGAACAAAGGTTTGAGGAGCTTCATGGGGTGTCGGTCAGAGGGGGGAGCGGGTCCTCGGCGCCGAGACCGGCGCCGACCTTGGTCTCCACGGCATCCATGGTGAAACCATGGCGGGATAGGATGGACCCGTCGAGCCGGGCGACCTTGGCCGAGGCCGCGCGGGCGTCGAGGTTGGCCTGGACCCAGGCGAACTGGGCGGCATCGAGCGCGGCCTGCGCCTGCAGGACCCGGAGGACGTTGGATTCGCCGGCGGCATAGCGCGCGCGCTCGCCTTGATAGGACTGGCGCTGCAGCTCCAAGGCGGAGGTCGCGGCTTCGACCCGCGCCCGCGCGGCCTCCAGTTCGCGCCAAGTGGCGCGAGCGGAGAAGACGAGGGCCTGGCGCACGTCGGCCAGGCGCAATTCGGCCTGGCGCCGCGACCGGGAGGCGACGCGCAGGTTTGCTTCGGCCTCGCGGAAGCCCAAAGGGAAGGAGAAGCGCAGTTCGGCGTAGTTCGTCCATCCGGCCTGACGCCGATAGTTGTCGAGGCCGCCGGAGACGCCGCCGCCGGCCCCGCCGAGACCGTAACGGCCGGACCCCACGGACAGGTCGAGGCTCGGGTTGTCGTTCTGCTCGGCCTGGGCGACGACGGCGTCGGCCTGCGCGAGCTGGGCGAGCTGGATGGCGGTGGCGAAATCGAAGGCGGCCACCGTCCGGATCCCGGGGGCGAAATCCTCGGCGGCCGGCACGGCGGAGGTCGGCAGCGCCTCGACGGCCAACGGCT
>JBJTAX010000038.1:0-4208 GCA_046091055.1 Verrucomicrobiota bacterium
GTGACGAGGTCGGCCACGGCGGAAGCCTTGCCCGAGCGGAGCTCGGCGGCGAACTCGCCGCGGAGCACGGCCTTGGCGGCCTCGGAGAAACCTTCGAGCCGGGACTGCATCTGCTCGAGCAGGCCGAGCTGGGCGGAAAGCTTCGCGACCTTGCGGTCTTGTTCGGAGATCGTCTGCTGCAGGGCGCGGAACTCGTTCAGGAGCTCGCGACCCTTGTCGGTCGCCTCCTGTTCGGCCGCGCGGGCGGACTGGAGCTCCCCGTGACGGGTCGTGACGACGGCGCCCGACTCGGTGACGCGTCGCTCCAACGCCTCGCGTTCCTGCCTGGCCTGGCTGAGGGACGCGGACAAGTCGACATGCCGCGACTGGTAGCCGCGGAGGTCGACCTCGAGGTTGGTGACGTCGCCGCGGGCGCGGGTCATCTCGCCTTCCGCGACGAGGATGTCCTGACGGGTACGGCGGAGGAGGTTCTCCGCCTCCACCACCTGACGGGCGGCCTCCTCGACCTGCGCGGTCTTCTCACGATAGGCGGCGTCGGTGGTGGAAACCGAGCCGGCGGCGGAGGACTTGGCGTCGGAACTGCCGCGCAGGCGCATCTCGAACTCGGCGATGGCGAACTCGGCCTCCTGGGCCTCGCGGCGGACCTCGCCGAGGCGGGCGCCCAGGTCGTCGGAACGCAGGTCGGCCGTGCGGGCGTCGTTTTCCGCGTTCTCGCGGGTCGTGCGGAGATCGAACAGGGCCTGCTGCGCCGGCTGGACGAGTTCGGCGAGTTCGGCGCGCCGGACGCGGGCCCGCAGGAGGGCCGCCTCGCGGTCGCGGAGGCCTTCGGAGAGGGCGGCGACCTCGGCGCGGCAGGCGGCGGCGGCGGCCTCGAGCGACGCGACTTGGGCGCGCCTGGCGCCGTACTGCTGGGCGTGCCAGGCGAGGTCGATGTGCGTGATGCGATGACTCTGGCGGCGGTAGCGAAGCGCCTTCGCGGCCTGGCGGCGGAGCGTGGCGATCTGCCGGCCGACTTCGCTCACGACGTCGGTGACGCGGGCGAGGTTGGCGTCGACGCCGCTGAGCTTGTTGAGGGCTTCCCGGCGCTGGGACTTGTAGCGCGTGATGCCGGCGGCTTCTTCGAAGAGGTAGCGGCGCTCGGCGGGGTTGGCCGACAGGATCTGGTCGATCTGGCCCTGCACCATGAACGAGTAGGACATGCGGCCGATGCCGGTGTCCATGAAGAGACGCTGGATGTCCTTCAGCCGGGAAGGCTTGCCGTTGATGAAATAGTCGCTGGCGCCTTCGCGGTGCAGCCGGCGCATCACGGAAACCTCGGCGAACTCGGTGCCCAGCTCCTTCTCGCAGTCGGCGAAGATCAGCTCGACCTCGCATTGCGGCAGAGGCCGGCGGCGGTCGGTGCCGGCGAAGATGACGTCCTGCATCGCCGGGGCGCGGAGGGACTTCGCGGATTGCTCGCCCAGCACCCAGCGGATGGCGTCGACGATGTTGGACTTTCCGCAGCCGTTGGGCCCGACGACGGCCGTGACCCCGTGGCGGAGCTCGATGCGGGTCCGGTCGGCGAAGCTTTTGAATCCGTTGGCGACGATTTCCTTGAGGTACATCGAGGGGTGAACGGAACGATTGCCCTGCCCTACCCCCGCCGCAAGCGTCTTGTGCCCGACGGCGGACCCACTTATTCACGGCTTCAAATACCCTTGGATTCGGGGTTGACGAAAGGCCTCCCCCCTTGTTCTTTCGACCCTCCAAACGCTCACATGTCCGTAGAAATCAAGATTCGCAAAGGCGAGACCGTCGACAAGGCTCTCCGCCGCCTCAAGAAGAAGATCGACCGCGAAGGCATCATCAAGGACGCCCGCGCCAAGCGAGGCTTCGAGAAGCCGGCCGAACGCCGCCGTCGCAAGAAGAAGGTCAAGAACTTCGGCGCCTACCTGCGCAAGAAGTGGGACAACGCCTGAGCTTCCGTCCTCACCCGAGCACCCGAAGGCCCGTCATCGCGACGGGCCTTCTGCTTGGGCGGCCAGGGCTCGCCCGCCTGGCCGACAAAAAGGGCCGAACCCGGAGGTTCGGCCCTTGGTCTCGGCTGAGGGACAGGCTTAGCGGAGGAACAGCAGCTCCTGGTAGGACGGCAACGGCCAGTACTCGTCGGCGACGATCTCCTCGAGGGAGTCGGCGGCGGCGCGCACCTTGAGCATGGCCGGAAGGACCTTGTCGCAGGAATGCTTGGCCTGGGCGTGGGTGTCGGACTTGCTGACCTCGCGGGCGGCATCGAGGGCGTCGATGGCGGCGGCGAGTTCGTCGGCGAGGCCGATGACTTCCTTGCGGAGCTTGCCTCCGGACTTGGTCTTCTCGACAGGGGTCAGGTCGGCGGCGTACTTGAGGGCGGCGGGGAGGAGCAGGGTCTTCGCGATGTCGGAGACGAGCTTCGACTCGGTGTTGACCGACAGCACGTAGGAGTGCGTGTAGATCTCTTCGCGGGACTCGAGTTCGGCCTTGGAAAGGACGCCCTGTCGCTCGAAGACCTCGACGGACGACTTGGCGACGATCTCCGGCAGCGCGTCGGGGGTCGTGCGGAGGTTCTTGAGCCCACGCTTGGCCGCTTCCTTGTGCCACTCTTCGGAGTAGCCGTTCCCGTTGAAGATGATCCGCCCGTGCTTGGTGAGGATATGCTTGAGGACGCCCTGCAGCGCGGAGTTGAAGTCGGAGTTATTCTTGAGGGCGGCGGCGAGCTCGTCCGCGAGCTTGTCGAGCGAGTCGGCCATGATCGTGTTGAGCACGGTCAGGGGGCCGGCTACCGAGAAGGCGGAGCCCACG
The DNA here is from genome assembly GCA_046091055.1 of Verrucomicrobiota bacterium. Lineage (GTDB taxonomy): Bacteria > Verrucomicrobiota > Verrucomicrobiia > Opitutales > UBA953 > UBA953. The sequence goes on from JBJTAX010000038.1 coordinate 2,815, forward strand.
GCGCGGAACTCGAACTTGTTGCCGGTGAAGGCGAACGGGCTGGTGCGGTTACGGTCGCCGGCGTCCTTCGGGAGCACGGGCAGCGTGTCGACGCCGAGCGTCATGTGACCGCCCTTCCGGGAGGAAGAAGCGGTGCCGCTCTTCTTCACCTGCTCGATGACTTCGTTGAGCATGTCGCCGAGGTAGATGGAGATGATGGCGGGCGGGGCTTCGTTGGCGCCGAGGCGGTGGTCGTTGCCGGCCGACGCCACGGAGGCGCGGAGGAGTCCCTGGTGGAGGTCGACGGCGCGGATCACGGCGGAGCAGAAGGTGAGGAACTGCGCGTTCTCGTGAGGGTTATGGCCGGGCTCGAGCAGGTTGCCCACGCCGGAACCGCCGATGGACCAGTTCACGTGCTTGCCCGAGCCGTTGACGCCGGCGAAGGGCTTCTCGGCGAGGAGGCAGACGAAACCGTGCTTGGTGGCGACGCGCCGGAGCAGCGTCATCGTGAGCATCTGGTGGTCATGCGCGACGTTGGCGGATTCGTAGATCGGCGCCACTTCGTACTGCGCCGGGGCGACCTCGTTGTGGCGGGTCTTGATCGGGATGCCGAGCTTGAAGCACTCGCGCTCGGTCTCCATCATGCAGGCGAGGACGCGGTCGGGGATGGTGCCGAAATACTGGTCTTCGAATTCCTGCCCCTTCGCCGGCTTGGCGCCGAAGAGGGAGCGACCGCAGGTATAGAGGTCGGGACGGAGATGGAAGAGCCGGGCGTCGATGAGGAAATATTCCTGCTCGGGGCCGCAAGACGCGGAGATGAAGCCGTGTTTCTTGCCGAAGAGCGCGAGCACGCGGGAGGCGGCCTTGTTGACGGCCGCCATCGAGCGGAGGAGCGGCGTCTTCTTGTCGAGGGCCTCGCCCTTCCACGACACGAAGGCGGTCGGGATGCAGAGCGTGGAGCCGTTCTCGGTGTCGAAGATGTAAGCGGGCGAGGTGACGTCCCAGGCGGTGTAACCGCGGGCTTCGAAGGTCGAGCGGAGTCCGCCGTTGGGGAACGAAGAGGCGTCCGGCTCGGCCTGGATCAGAGCCTTGCCGGAGAACTGGGCAAGGGTGCCGTTGCCGTTGGGCTCGAAGAAGGTGTCGTGCTTCTCGGCCGTGAAGCCGGTCAGGGGGTAGAACACGTGGGCGTAGTGCGTGGCGCCACGCTCGAGGGCCCAGTCCTTGATGGCGGCCGCGACGACGTCCGCCGCGGCGGCGTCGAGCTTGGTACCGGACTCGATGCTGGCCTTGAGGGACTTGAAGACGTCCTTCGGCAGGCGCTTCTCCATCTTATCGAGGGAGAAGACATTCTGGCCGTAGATCAGGTCGATCTTCTCGTTGCGGAAGTCGAAGCTGCCCTGGAGGCGAGGCTGGGA
>JBJTAX010000039.1:0-3271 GCA_046091055.1 Verrucomicrobiota bacterium
CCCGCGAGCCGCGCGTTCCGGAATGACCCGGCCTTACGCCACGGCGGCGCGACGACGACGTCCGTCGAGGCCTTCTTCGAACGCCCCCCGAAGGATCTCTGGTCCGCCGCGCCGCTCACCTGAGCGGCCGCGCCGCCGACGATGAGCGCCCCGCCGCGCCAGACTCCCGCCGCCACCGCCCGCCTCAGAACGGGCGGTGATTGTTTACGCCACGCCAACCGGCTCTTCAGGTCGGCCGGCGTCGCGCACGGCCAAGGCTTCGTCAGCGCCGAAGAGGAATCCCTCACGCTCATGGGCCACGCCACGGGCCTGGCCTGGGAGCAGCTGCCCTCCTGCTTCGAACGGGCCCTGACGGCCGAGGAGAAGGCCGCGTTCCTCGCGCTGGTCGGGCGCCGCGTCTTCGACCGGGTGCCGACCGGCTACCTCGTCGGCGAAGCCTGGCTGGGCGGCCTCCGCTTCCGCGTCGACGAACGCGTCATCCTCCCGCGCTCCTATTTCGTCGAGCTCATCCCCGAGGCCATCCCGCAGTGGCTCCCGCCGGTCGCCCTGGTGACCGACGTCGCCGACGTGTGCACGGGCTCGGGCTGCCTCGCCATCCTGCTCGCGAAGCGCTTCCCCAAGGCGCACGTCCACGCCACCGACTTTTCGGCGAAGGCCCTCGAAGTCGCCAGGCTCAACGTCGCCGACCATCGGCTGGCGAAGCGCATCAAGCTGCATGAGACGGACACGATGACGGCGCTGCTCACGGGCCCGAATTTCGACCTCATCCTGAGCAACCCGCCCTACGAACCGGAAGGCATCTACCGTCGCCTGCCGGCCGAATTCAAGAAGGAGCCGAAAGGTTCGCTGGTCTCGGGCAAGGACGGCCTCGACGTCATCCGCAAGCTGCTCGCGCAGGCGCGCGAGGCCCTCAAGCCGCACGGCATCCTCGTCATCGAGGTCGGCGGCCTGCGGAAGGCGATGCACCGGGCCTGGCCGACGCTGCCGATCCTGTGGCTGCCGACGGCCGACGGCTCGGACTGCGTCTGCCTGCTCCACGCCGCCGACCTGCGAGGCGCCCTGCCGTCACCAGGCACGCGGCGCGGGCGCTGATTCGAGCCGGTCCTGCGTCGGGCGGGGAAGCTTCGGGAAGAAATCAAGGCCGGTGAGCTCCTCCACGCGGCGGACGCTGACCACGTAGCGCGTGAGCTCAGCGTCGCGCCACTTCTCCTCATGCGGCACGAGGTAGGCGATCGCGCGGACGCCGCCGACGGTCTCGTCGTAATCCGAGATCACCATCCAGAAAGCCGTCGGCACCGGGACCCGGCCGACCTTCTTGGCGGGAGGCGCCGTGAAGACCGGACCGACCTGCACCCAGACGGTGCCGTAGCGCTCGACGTAACGCTTCATGATGCGCTGCTCCATGTCCTTCCAGAGGCCGGCGTTCAGCGCATGCAGCTGAGGGACGATGTTGCTGAGCAGGAACGTCTCCTTCTGCGCCTCCTCGCCGTAGCAGACGGAGATCGCGTAGTTCGGTGCGAGGTGCCCGCGGTCGTAACCCGAGCGAACATACTCCGAAGTCGTCACCCGGGCCGCGGTGCGAGGGTCGGACTTGAAGGACGAAGGCCGCTCGAGGTGGACGTCGCGATAAGGGAAGACCCGATAGGAAGACCAGCGCGGGGCCGGCAGGCCGTCGTCATAGCCGACCGTGTAGCCGCGGTTCGGCAGGCGCTTCAGGCCGATGCGGTCGGCCGGCTCGCCATAAGGAGCGGTGGCCGACGAGTCCGGCGGCGGCACCAGGACGACATCTCCGCGCACGGCCACGGTCTGGTCGGCGAAGCGATCCAGCACAGCGACGACCTTCCGAGGGGTCGTGCCGTCCTCGCGGACGACGTCGACCGCGTCGAGCACCCGCTGCTCGATGGCGACCTTCTGCGGACGCTCCGAAAGGAAGTAGACCAGCGCCACCACGCCGGTCACCACCAGGACGAGCAAGCTGACCCAGCCGAGGAAGCGGAGCAGGTTGCGGGTCATGTCAGCGGGTCAGGTAATGGCACTGCCAGGCCCAATGGGCCGCGAGCAGGAGGAAGCACGTCACCCGCACCCGGCGCGCCTTGTCCGGCTCGACGAAGAAGCGCAGGCGCAGCGTGCCGCGCCGCAGCCAGAAGACGGCGGAATAGATCGTCCAGAGCAGCGCCGCCAGGACGACCAAGAAGAAGCCCGGATGGAAGAGGAAGGCCTGAACGAAATCCAGTTGCACCAGATTGCGCGCGCAACGCGTGCCGCCGCAGCCGAGGCAAGGCAGACCGGTCAGCCGGATGAAGACGCATTGCGGCCACTGCAGGCCGGAAAGGAACCAACCCCACGCGAAGACCGCGCCGGCGACGAACGCCGCCGGCCAGACGAGCTCGTGATTGAGCTCGCCCGGGTAGGCGGGTCGGCGGATCAGGCGCAGCACCGGTCAACGCATGCTGATGAAGGCGAACAACGCGGCGGGCGCGGCGCAGCAGCAGCAGAAAAGCACGAACCAGACGAAACAGGAGACGCCGAACTGGACCCACGGGTTCACGCCGGTCGCGACCCCGAAGACGCGGTAATAGACCACGCTTGCCGGGATGATGAACAGGAAGGAGGCCGCCACCTGCGAAGGGAGGTCGAAACCCAGCAGATTGAGCGGCGCCCCGCACAGGATGACGACGCCGCAGGCGAGCAGCGTGGACGCGACGGTGCGCTCGACGGAAGGCGGCAGCCGGAAGATCCGCTGTCCGACCCAGTGCAGGAGGCCGAAGCCGGCGTAGATGAGCGGGGCGAACGCCAGCCCGAAGAAAGCGGAAAAGACCATCAGGCCGGCCGGCGTCGGCGGAGCCTGCGCCAACTGCTCCGACATGGTCTTCGCCCACGGGGCGTCGATCTTGCCGAGCAACGCGGCGAGCTGCTCGTTCTGGTCGCCCGCCATCAGGAAATGGGCCGCCTGGAAAGGCAACGAGAACGCCATCGCGACGTAGCAGAAGGCCAGCCATCCGCCGAAGGCGAAACGTCCGGTCGCAAATGCCGCAGGGTTCAAGACCGCCAGCCTGATGGTCGCGAAGAAGGAGCCGATCGATCTGCCTTGCTCCCAAGGAATCGCCGAGGGGGCGGACATCGGCGCACGCGGCGGCGGCGCGCCGACGCCGCGGAACTCCGGCCAGTCGCCGAGGGGCGTCCACGCGGCCATCCCTTCGCGCCAGGCGAGGTCGGCGGCAAGGAAGCGGCCGGAAGACAGGCCGGCGGCGACCTCCTCGGCGGCGAAGAC
>JBJTAX010000040.1:0-8417 GCA_046091055.1 Verrucomicrobiota bacterium
GAGGTGGCCGTGAAGTTGGCCGCGCCGGTGATGGTCAGGCTCTTCGTGTTGAGGTCGAGGGCCCCGGCGGTCAGCGCGCCCGCGTTGACCGTGAAGATGGCGTTGTCTCCCAGGGTCAGCGTGCCGAGGGCGGCCGTGCCGAGGCCGACCTTTTCGATGTCCTTGGCGTCGTTGGAGGTGGTGACGGTGAGGTTGCCCGTGCCGGTGATGGCGAGGGTCTTCAGGGCCAGCGAGAGCGTGGTGACGTCGAGGCCGACGTCGGTCTTGACGGTCGCGGCATCCGAGAGGATCAGCGTGCCGACGGTGTTCGTGCCGGAAGCGCTGACGAAGGTGCCAGCAAGGGTGACGTCACCAAGGGTGGGAATATCGACCCCAAAGGCGGTGACGGTGGCGCCGTCGGCCACGGTGATCTTGGCGTAGGAAAGAGGATTCAGAGCGGAGATTCCGAGGCCACCGGCTTCGACGAAGACCGTGCCGCCCAGGTAGTTGAGTCCCTTGAGGATGGCGACACCGTCGCCGGTCTTGCGAATCACGTTATCGGCGACAGTAGCGCTGATGGTACCGGTGAGCTGAAAGGGGTTTGAATCAGTATAACCGTCGGAGACCAGCGCATTGATTTCCAGGGATTCCGTCGTAGACAAAGTGAAGTTGCTGACATCGGTCCCGGTCCCAGTAGGGGGACCGAAGTCCGTCCCCAAAGAGGTGTAGGTCGCGGCTTCGGCGGGCACGGCGATGAGGGCGAGCGCGGCGGCGGCGAGGAGGGACTTGGTGGAGAAACGAGGGGTCTTGTTTTTCATATTAAATGGTTTTGGAATTCGTAGCACTTACGGAAGTTCTCGGCGGGCTGTCGACATCAGAATTTACGGCGAAGTTAATTATTTTTTCTCCGAATCCGCGGACCACCGGACCAGCCCTACGGAAACGAAAAGGCCCCATCCTTAGGGGGGACGGGGCCTTTTCTTAAGCATATGTCAGACAATACCTTAAGTCCCCCAAGCATGGATCGTCCCGGCGTAGATGGCGCGGTTGCCGAGCTCCTGCTCGATGCGCAGGAGCTGGTTGTACTTGGCGACGCGGTCGGAACGGCAGAGCGATCCGGTCTTGATCTGGCCGGCGTTGAGGCCGACGGCGATGTCCGCGATGGTGGCGTCTTCCGTCTCGCCCGAGCGGTGCGAGATGATGGCCGTATAACCGGCGCGCTGGGCCATGGAGACGGCGTCGAAGGTCTCGGTGAGGGAACCGATCTGGTTCACCTTCACGAGGATCGAGTTGGCGGTCTGGGTCTTGATGCCGCGGGAGAGGAACTCGGTGTTGGTGACGAAGAGGTCGTCGCCGACGAGCTGGGTGTTGGCGCCCATGGCGTCGGTGGCGAGCTTCCAGCCGGTCCAGTCAGCCTCGGAGAAGCCGTCTTCGATCGAGACGATCGGGTAGCGCTTCTGGAGGTCCTGGTAGAACTTCACCATCTCGGCAGACTTGCGCTGCGACTTGTCGGACTTGTGGAAGGTGTACTTGCCGGTCTTCTCGTCGAAGAACTCGGAGGCGGCGACGTCGAGGGCGAGGAAGACTTCCTTGCCGAGCTTGTAACCGGAGGCCTTGACGGCCGCGGCGATGGCCTCGAGGGCGGACTCGTTGGAAGCGACCTTCGGAGCGAAACCGCCTTCGTCGCCGACGGAAGTGGAGAGGCCCTGGGCCTTCAGCACCTTCTTGAGGGCGTGGAAGATCTCGGTGCCCATGCGGAGGGCTTCGCGGAAGGACTTGGCGCCGGAGGGTACCACCATGAATTCCTGGATGTCGACCGGAGCGTCGGAGTGGGCGCCGCCGTTCATGATGTTCATGAGCGGGATCGGGAGCACCTTGGCGTTGGGGCCGCCGATGTAGCGGTAGAGGGGCTGGCCGAGGGCGGTGGCCGAAGCGTGGGCGGCGGCCATCGAGACGCCGAGGATGGCGTTGGCGCCGAGCTTGCTCTTGTTCTTCGTGCCATCGAGGCCGATCATCGCGGCGTCGATGCCGATCTGATCCTGGGCGTCATGACCGACGAGGAGGGAGGCGATGTCTTCGTTGACGTTCTCGACGGCCTTGAGGACGCCCTTGCCGTTGTAGCGCTTCTTCGGGTCGATGCCCTTGCCGAAGGCCTTCGGGCTCACGTCGCTGTCGCGGAGCTCGTGGGCTTCGTAGGTGCCGGTCGAGGCGCCGGACGGGACGGCCGCGCGGCCGCGCACGCCGGAGGCGAGGACGACATCGACTTCGATGGTGGGATTGCCGCGGGAGTCGAGGATCTCGCGGGCTTTGATATCGATGATTTGGGTGCTGCTCATGATGGAAAATGAAGTCCCATAGGGGTAGGGACAAGGGGGGTGGATGAGCGAGAAAAAAGGTGAGATCCGGGCCCGCCGGATCCTGCGGAAAACCCGCCAAACAAGAGCCCCGGACTGGGAATGCCAGGCCAGGGCTGCGAAGTGGTGGGAGTAGATGGACTTGAACCATCGACCTCCTGAATGTCAATCAGGCGCTCTAACCAACTGAGCTATACCCCCGTCAAAGAAGAAGGGGAAGAAAGAGGGCCGACCGACCGCTGGCAAGCCTTCAATGCACGTCCCCGAGATAGGTGGCCGAGCCATCCTGCAACGCCTTGGCGATGACCACCCCCAAGCCCTTGGGCGAAAGGGGGTAATCGGCCAGACGAGCGAGCGGCAACCACTCGAAGCCCACCTGACGGCGGTCGCGCTCCCTTCCCTCGCCGATGGGCGTCAGATCATCGCACAGGCAATGGAAGACGGCTTCGACCTGGTGGAAGTGGCCGTGGATGCGATGCATGGCATGGTTCTTGCCGACATACTCGCGGAGATAGAGAAGGCCCTGCGGCGCGACCTTCAGGCCGAGCTCCTCGAACACCTCGCGACGGACGGTATCCCGCAGCGTCTCGCCGTGGTTCTGGCCGCCGCCGGGCAGGACGAGGAACTCGCCTTCTTCGGTGCGGATACGGACCGCCAGGATCTCTTCTCCGCGCAGGATGACGGCACGCGCCGCCGTCCGGACCCCGGAGGAAGCACTGCCGGATAGGCGACGAGGAGATGACACGAGGCCACACTACCCGGCGAGGCCGGACAGTGAAGCCGTAAAGCGTGGGCGGAAATCCGCCCGGCTTACGACAGCAGCTTCTCGTCGATCTCCTGGTTGCCGTGGACGGCCTTGACGTCGTCCAGGGCCTCGAGGGCGTCGATGAGCTCCAGCACCTGCTTGGCCACGGCGGCGTCGCCGACAGGGACCGGGATGCTCGAGATATAGGAAAGTTCGGCCGACTCCGGCTTGATGGACTTCTCCTGCAGCGCCTTGGAGACGGCGTCGAAGGCCGCGATCGGGCAGAGCACTTCGAAGTGGTCAGCGTTGTTGACGACGTCTTCGGCGCCAGCCTCGAGGGCGAGCTCCATCAGCGCGTCTTCGCCGATCTGGGCGGCGCCGATGAGGAACTGGCCTTTCTTCTGGAAGCTGTGGGAGACCGCGCCGGTCTGGGCCATGTTGCCGCCGTTGTCGTTGAAGGCTTGGCGCACTTCGGCCGCGGCGCGGTTCTTGTTGTCGGTCGTGACCTCGACGATGAGGCCGACTCCGCCGGGCGCGTAGCCTTCGTAGACGATCTCCTCGTAGACGACGCCGGGGATCTCGCCGGTGCCCTTCTGCACGGCGCGCTTGATGTTGTCCGACGGCATGTTGGCCGCGCGGGCCTTGTCCATGAGCGTCCGGAGACGCGCGTTGGATTCAGGGCTGCCGCCGCCCGCGCGCGCCGCGAGGGTGATCTCCTTCGCGAGCACCGAGAAGATCTTGCCGCGCTTGGCGTCGATGACGGCCTTATGCCGCTTGGTCGTGTGCCATTTGCTATGACCAGACATGGGGATGGGGATTGAAATCAACCTTTGGACTTTTTCGTGACCGGAGCGATCACTTCGACCTCCGGTTCGTCCTTGGTAAGCCAGGTCTGCAGGATGGTCAACAGGTTCTGGATCGTCATGTACAGCGTGAGGGCCGAGGCCATCGGGTAGCAGATGACCGGGAACAGCAGGGTCATCATCAGGAAGATGGTCTTCTGCGAGCTGTCCGCGGAAGGCTGCGGAGTCATGCGCATCGACTGCCACATGGTCAGGCCCATCAGGATAGGCAGCACGTTCACCGGGAAACCGCCGACCTGGAAGACCGTGTCGGGCGCCGAGAGGTCGGCGATCCACAGGAACGAATGCAGGCGGAGTTCGACGGTGGTCTGGAAGGCCGTGTAGAGGCCGAAAAAGATCGGCATCTGGATGAGGATGGGCAGGCAGCCGGCGAACGGGTTGATCTTGTTCTCGGTGTAGAGCTTCATGAGCTCCTTCTGCATCTTCTCGGGGTTGTCCTTGTGCTTCTCGCGGATGTCCTGCATCGGCTTGGCGAACTTCTGCATCTTCTTCGCGGCCTTCATCTGGATCGCGGTGAGCGGCCAGGTGACGACCTTGATCAGGCAGGTCAGGAGCACGATGGCCCAGCCCCACGACCAGGCGCCGCTCCACTCGAGCAGCCAGTGGACGCCGCCGAGGACGGCGAGGAGGAGCTTGCAGATGGCGCCGAAGGAGATGAAGCCGAGCAGCTTCGAGAACTGCAGCACGGCGACCTGGCCGTCGGGCAGCGCGGCGACGCGGGCGTATTCCTTGGGACCGACGAAGAACTCGCCCGAAAGCGTGCGGGAAAGGTCGGCGGCGGGGACGGACTCCCAGGAGGCGAAGGCCTGCAGGCCGCGCTTGCCGTGCTCCAAGGCCACGGGAAGGACCATGACCTCGGTGCGGGCGCCGCGGGCGGCGGCGTCGGCGGGGCGCACGATGGAGGCGAAGAACTGGTTGCCGGAGGCGACCCAGAGGAGCGGCTTGGCGACGGACGCGACGGCGTGCTCGGCCTGGGCCTTATGGGCGCCGAGACCGAAGAAGCCGCTGGAGTCCGTGAAGACGTCGAGGCCGACGCGGGTCAGGTCTTCGCCGTCGTAAGCGAGCACGGACAGGAATTGGTTGGCGGAATCGCCTTCGGTCGGCTGCCAGCAGCCGGTGGAGACCCAGACGGCGGTCGCCGGCTTGCCGGGCGGAGGAATGACCTTGGTCGAGAAGCCGAGCGCATACGGCTCGACGGCGTCGGCGGCCTTGACCGTGCCGAGCGAGAAGACGCGTTCGATCCGGGTGCCGTCGGCGAGCGCGCCGGCCAGCGTGAGCTTATCCGTCGAAGCGCCCGGCAGGACGACGAATTCGGAGAGCACGGACTCGAGCTTGCCGCTCAAAGGGTTCTTCACCGCGAGGGCGAGGGCCGCCTCGTCGTTGCCCGCGTTGAAGACGACGACATCCTTCTTGGCGACGTCTGCGAACTCCTTCTTGAGCTCGATCCGGGCGATCGCGCCGCCACGGCTGGTGAGCGTGAGCCTGAGGTGGTCGCTTTCCAGGACGAAGGATTTGGCATCGGCCCGGTCGACGGGCTTGGCCGACTGCGCCGAAGCGGGCAGGACGGTCGCCGGCCTGGCCGCCAGGACAGGCAGGGCCGCCGGAGCCGGAGCGGGGGAAGGGACGGGCGCCGGAGCCGGCTTGGTGAGGAAGAAGATGGCGAAGGCCGCGATGATGCAGGCCATGCCGAGAAGGAAGTTCTTGCGATCCATGGAAAAGAGAGGGTTTGGCGTAGGGACGTGCCCGCCAAGGCGCAAGGCACAAGGCAGTCCGGGTGCTCAAACCGTCGGTTTTAGGCCCCTTAGCCCTACCCTCCGTCGGGAATCAGGACCCCGGCTTGGTGGCCGGAATCTTGGCCAGTTCAGCGGGAACCGCGTCCGGGGCATAGGTGGGGAAATTCAGTTCCAGGAGGGCGAGGAAAGGCACGCTGAACTTGGTCTGTCCGGCGGAGCGGTCGACCAAGGACGCCACGGCGACCGGCGTGGCGCCCGCGGCCCGGAGGATGTCGAGGCATTCCTGGGCGCGGCCGCCGCGGGTGACGACGTCTTCGGCGACGAGCACGCGCTCGCCCGGACGGAAGGTGAAATTGCGACGCATCACGAGCTTGTCGTTCTCCTTTTCGGCGAAGACGAACCGCGCGCCGAGCTGCCGGGCGATCTCCTGGCCGACGACGAGTCCGCCCATCGCCGGAGCGAGGACGGTGTCGCAAGGATGCGACGCGAGCTTGGGACGAAGCAGTTCGATGAGGCGGGTGACCTTGTCCATGTGCTGGCAGACCTGGGCGCACTGGAAGAAATGGCCGCTGTGCAGGCCGGACCGGAGGACGAAGTGCCCGGTGAGGAGGGCCTTGGAGTCGCGGAAAATCTGGAGGGCTTCGTCTTGATTCGAGCTCATTCTGTCTCTGGATAAGGTGAAATAGGCCCGCTGGGCGAGGCGATATCGCCCCTCGCAAAAGGTTCGCCCTCCTCCGCGGGAGGCTTAGAACCGAGTCCGTCCCATGGAAACCGACCCCCCTCGTCCCGCGTCGCAAGCCAAGGCCTGGATCATCCTCGTCGCCGGCTTCCTGATGGTCGCGCCCTTCGTCGTCCTGGCCGTCCGCCAGACGGAGCCGCCCCGTCCCGCCGGTCCTTCCGCCGCTGGCATGGTCTGGATTCCCGGCGGCGAGTTCACCATGGGCACCAGCAAGGCCGACGAGAAGCATGCCGAAGAAGCGCCCGGCCATGCCGTCGTCGTCAAAGGCTTCTGGATGGACGTCACCGAGGTGACCAACGCCCAGTTCCAGGCCTTCGTCGACGCGACCCAATACGTCACCGACGCCGAGAAGGACCTCGACCCGCGGCAGTTCCCCCAGGCTCCCCCGGAAATGCTCAAGGGCGGCGCCCTCCTCTTCAAGAAGGTCTCCGGCGTGAACCCTTTCCAGTGCGGCGGCGCCAACCTGCCGTGGTGGAACTTCACCGCCGGAGCCAACTGGCGCCACCCCGAAGGCGGCGGCTCCTCGATCAAGGACCGGATGAACCATCCCGTGCTCTGCCTCACCTACAAGGATGCGCAGGCCTACGCGAAATGGGCCGGGAAACGCCTGCCGACCGAGGCCGAATGGGAGTTCGCCGCCCGCGGCGGCCTGCAGGACCAGCCTTATGTCTGGGGCGACCAAGAACGGCCCGACGGCAAGATCATGTGCAACCATTGGCAGGGGAAGTTCCCCGAGCGCGACACCGGCCTCGACGGCTTCACCGCCGTCGCGCCGGTGAAGTCTTTCGCGCCCAACGGCTACGGTCTCTACGACATGGCCGGCAACGTCTGGGAGATGTGCGAGGACTGGTATGGGCTCGAATACTACAAGGTCTCGCCCAAGGAAGGCCCGGTCGGGCCCGCCATCGGGCATGACCCGGAGCAGACCGGTTTCGGTCAGCACGTCATCCGCGGCGGCTCCTGGCTGTGCGACGAAGGCTACTGCTTCCGCTACCGCGCTACTTCGCGCCAAGGCCTCGACACGCTGACCTCGACCAACCACGCCGGCTTCCGCTGCGTCTCGGACGAGCCGGCGCCGGCGAAGTAAGGGTTACTGCTTCTCCTGGTAGTCCAGGTCCTTGCCGAAGGTCTCCTCCATCGTCGCGAGCGCGAGGAAGGCGGCGCCGAAGCAGATGACCCCGAGGATCGCGCCGGCGACCGGCGCGGAGAAACGCGCCTGCGCGAGCGGCATGGCGAGGAAGGTGAAGAGCGCCGTGAGCGGCACCAGCGAGCCGCGGGCGAAGTTGGGCACGGTCGTGGCCACGGTGGCGCGCAGGTTGGTCCCGAACTGCTCCGCGGCGATGGTCACGAACAGGGCCCAGTAACCCATGCCGAAGCCCATCAGGAAGATCAGGCGATAATAGGCGTCGGAACTCCAGCCGGCCGAACCGAAGAGATAGACGCCGACGCAGGCCAGGCTGAAGAGCAGGAAACCGCAGACGACCTTCTTGCGCGAACGCAGCAGCTGGCTGCCGACGCCGCTGGCGAGGTCGCCGAAGGTCAGGCCGAGATAGAACGCCGCGACGGACCAGTTGTCCTTGATGGGCTCGCCGACGATGCCGTTCGCGGGCGCGAACACGGTCGAGGCGCGCGGGACGAGGATGCCGATCATGAACCAGGTCGGCAGGCCGATCAGGATGCAGCGGAGGTAACGGAGGAACCGGTCGCGGTTCGAGAACAGCGCGATGACGTTGCCGCGGGCGACGGAGACTTCCGCCGCGTGGTCGCGCGCCTGATGGTCCATGCCGGATTCGCGGACGCCGACGCGCAGGGCGAGCAGGAGGAGGCCGAGGCCGCCGCCGATGAAGTAGCTCATGCGCCAGCCCTCGACCGGCGCCCCGAAGACGCCGCCGACGACGCGGCCGATGTCGGCGACATGGTCGGCCATGTAGCCGGCCACGACGGCCCCGAAGACGCCGACGGTGGCGACGAGCGCCGTACCGTAACCGCGGCGCTCCTTGGAAA
>JBJTAX010000041.1:0-7683 GCA_046091055.1 Verrucomicrobiota bacterium
GTGGACGGCTACGCGCCGGCCTGCGTGATCCGCTACGACCGGAGCGCCTACCGCTTCGGCGATGAGCACGGAATCGAACAGCTCCGCGTGACCTTCGACCAGGGCATCCGCGCCCGCTTCGCCCGACTCACCCCCGTCGTCGACGACGAAGGCGGCGACCTCCGGGTCATCCCGCGCGACATGGCCGTCATGGAAGTCAAAGGCTCGACCTCGGTCCCTTATGAACTGGCCGCCTGGCTGGGGGCGGCCGGACTCCACCCTCGACCCTTCAGCAAATATTCCGCATGCATCAACCTGCTGGCCGAGACCCCCGGCCGCCTTTCTTGAAATGACCCTGCCCTTCCCCGCCTGCTTCGCCGCGACCCCCGCGCCCGAGCCCGACCTGTTCACGCAGCTCCTGTCCGCTCCGCCCGCGACGCCGCCCGCGGCGGGCGAGATCCTGTTCGCGATCGTCCTCAGCTTCCTGCTCAACGCGCTCGTCGCCTGGACGTACAAGCGGACCTACCGCGGCACGCGCTATTCGCAGGACTACGTCCACACCCTGCTCATCCTCGGCACCGTCGTCACGCTCGTGATCCTCGTCGTGATGGGCAACCTCGCCACCGCCTTCGGGATGTTCGCGGCGTTCTCGATCATCCGGTTCCGCCGCGAGGTCGGCCAGTCGCGCGACATCGGCTTCATCTTCCTCGCCATGGCGACCGGCCTCGCCGTGGGCGCGCGCCAATACCTGCTGGCCGGCGTCACCGTCCCGCTCGTCTGCGCCTTCGTGTTCCTGCTCGCACGGGCGAACCTCTTCTCCTCCTTGAAAGGTTCGCACCTCCTGCGGGTCCGCGTGGGCACCGACGGCGACGCCGGCCAGGCCTTCGTCGCCGTCTTCGCCCGGCACCTCTCCCATCACGCGCTGCGGTCCGTCGAGACGGTGCAGGCCGGGCTCATGACCGAACTCACCTACGAAGTGACGCTCAAGGACGCCCGCGCCGTCGGCGAATTCGTGCGGGCGCTGCAGGCCGCCAACGGCAACAACCGGGTCGTCCTGACGTGCGTCGGCGACCAGGCCGTCGTCGAGGCGGAGTGAGGCGGAAATCAGAGTATCCAGTATCGAGTTGGGAGTATCGGGGGAGGGCTCCTTGGGTCGGGCTGACCGGCCCGGTCAGCCTTGTCTCGAGATAGGGGCGCGTTGACATCGCGTCCGCCCCCGGTTGAGCGAGGGCGCTCAACCCTACCCGAGACAGACGCCGATCCTACCTAAACAAAAAGGGCGCCTGACGGCGCCCTCTTGATTTCCCCGTGTCTCCTTGCCCACGTCACCCTCGCGGCGCACGGCGCCGCGCTCACTCCCCGCCCTTGGAAGGCTTGCCGGTGGAGGAGAAGAACTCCTTCACGCGGGCGCGGAGATAGTCGCGGTTGAGCTTGGCGATGACGTCGAGCGTGATGCTCTTCGGGCAATGCGCCTGGCACTCGCCGTAGTTGGTGCAGTTGCCGAAGCCGGCCTCGTCCATCGTCTTCACCATGGCGAGGGTGCGGCGGTCGCGCTCGGCCTGGCCCTGGGGGAGGATGTTGAGGTGGTTGATCTTGGCGCCGACGAAGAGCATCGCGGAGCCGTTCTTGCAGGAAGCGACGCAGGCGCCGCAACCGATGCATTCCGCGGCGTCCATGGCCTCGTCGGCGACGGGCTTGGGCACCGGGATGTTGTTGGCCTCGGGGGCGGAGCCGGTGCGGACGGTGATGAAGCCGCCGGACTGGATGACCTTGTCGAAGGCGGAGCGGTCGACCGCGAGGTCCTTGACGACCGGGAAGGCGCGGGCGCGCCACGGCTCGACGGTGATCGTCTCGCCGTCGCGGAAGTTGCGCATGTGCAGCTGGCAGGTCGTCACGCCCGGGAGGGGGCCGTGCGGCATGCCGTTGATCGTCATCGAGCACATGCCGCAGATGCCTTCGCGGCAGTCGTGGTCGAAGGCGAAGGTGTCCTTGCCCTCCTTGATGAGCTGCTCGTTGAGCATGTCCATCATCTCGAGGAACGAGGCCGAGGTCGGCACGGCCGCGAGGGCGTGCTCCTCGAAGGCGCCGGGCTGGCCGCGGCGCTGGCGCCAGACGCGCAGCCTGAGCGCGAGGGTGGTTGCTTTTCCGTTGTCCTGGACCATGGTGGTTACTTGTAAGAGCGGGTGGAGAGCAGGGTCTCCTCGTAGACGAGGGTTTCGACGTGGCGGGCGGGCAGCTGGCGTTCGCCGGTCCATTCCCAGACGGCGGCGTGGGCGTACTGCGCGTCGTCGCGCTTGGCCTCGCCGGCGTCCTGGTGCTCGGTGCGGAAGTGGCCGCCGCAGGACTCCTCGCGGGTGAGCGCGTCGAGGCACATCATGATGCCGAAATCGAGGAAGTCGGCCACGCGGCCGGCGCGTTCGAGCTCGGGGGCGAGGGCGTCGCCGGTGCCGACGACCTTGACGTTCTGCCAGAAGTCCTCGCGGAGGGCCTGCAGGTCGCGGATCGCCTGCTCGAGGCCGGCCTTGTCGCGGGCCATGCCGCACTTCTCCCAGGTGATCTTGCCCAAGGCCTTGTGGTAATGACGGGGCGACTTCGTGCCGTTGATCGACAGGAGCCGGGCGACGCGGTCGTTGACGTCCTTGACGGCGGCCTTGAACTCCGGGGCGTCGACGGACGGACGGCTGCCGGGCTTCTCGCCGGCGAGGTAGTCGGTCACCGTGTAAGGCAGCACGAAGTAGCCGTCCGCCAGGCCCTGCATGAGCGCGGAGGCGCCGAGGCGGTTGGCGCCGTGGTCGGAGAAATTGGCTTCGCCGCCGACGAAGAGGCCGGGGATGTTGGACTGCAGGTTGTAGTCCACCCACAGGCCGCCCATCGTGTAGTGCACGGCCGGGAAGATGCGCATCGGCTGCTTGTAAGCGTTCTCGCCGGTGATGTTCTCGTACATGTCGAACAGGTTGCCGTAGCGGGCGCGGACTTCGGCCTCGCCGAGGCGCTGGATCGCGGCGGAGAAGTCGAGGTAGACGCCGAGGCGCTTGCCGTCGACCAGCTGGCCGACGCCGCGGCCTTCGTCGCAGACCTCCTTGGCGGCGCGGGAAGCGATGTCGCGCGGGGCGAGGTTGCCGTAGCTCGGGTATTTGCGTTCGAGGAAGTAGTCGCGGGCGTCCTCCGGGATGTCGGCGGCGGGCTTGCCGCAGTCGGCCTTGTCCTTGGGCACCCAGACGCGGCCGTCGTTGCGGAGCGACTCGGACATCAGGGTGAGCTTGGACTGGTCCTCGCCGTGGACGGGGATGCAGGTCGGGTGGATCTGCGTGTAGCAGGGGTTGGCGAAACCGGCGCCGCGTCGGTGGGCGCGGAAGGTCGCGGTGACGTTGCAGCCCTGGGCGTTGGTCGAGAGGTAGAACACGTTGCCGTAGCCGCCCGTGCAGACCACCACGACGTCGGCCGACCAGGACACGATCGCGCCGGTGACGAGGTCGGGCGTGACGATGCCCTTGGCCTTGCCGTCGACGACGACGAGGTCGAGCATCTCGTGGCGGGTATGCATCTTCACGGCGCCGAGGCCGATCTGGCGGGAGAGCGCGGAGTAGGCGCCGATGAGGAGCTGCTGGCCCGTCTGGCCGCGGGCGTAGAAGGTGCGCGAGACCTGGGCGCCGCCGAAGGAGCGGTTGGCGAGGAGGCCGCCGTATTCGCGGGCGAAGGGCACGCCCTGCGCGACGCACTGGTCGATGATGTTCGCCGACACCTGGGCGAGGCGGTAGACGTTGGCCTCGCGGGCGCGGTAGTCGCCGCCCTTGATGGTGTCCTGGAACAGGCGACGGACGCTGTCGCCGTCGTTCTGGTAGTTCTTCGCGGCGTTGATGCCGCCCTGCGCGGCGATGGAATGGGCGCGGCGCGGGCTGTCCTGGTAGCAGAAGCAGGAGACCTCGTAGCCCATCTCGGCGAACGAGGCGGCGGCGGCCGAGCCGGCGAGGCCGGAACCGACCACGATGACATGGTATTTGCGGCGGTTGGCCGGGTTCACCAGGCGGAGCTTCGCCTTGTGGCTGTTCCACTTGTCGGCCAGCGGGCCGGCAGGGATCTTGGAGTCGAGTTTCATGGGTCGGGGCGCTCGAGATGACGCTTATTTCAGGACGCCGGTGAGCACGGCGAGAGGGATGGAGACGAAGCCGAGGGCCACGATCCAGGCGTAGGCCAGGGCGAGGCCGTCGAGCCGGCCGCGCCAACGCTCGTTACGCAGGCCGAGGGTCTGGAAGACGCTGCTGACGCCGTGGCTGAGGTGCAGGCAGAGCAGCAGCATGCTGATGACGTAGAAAAAAGCCACGGGCTGGCAGGAGAAGCCTGCCACGACCATCTTGTAGACGTCGTCGCCGAACTGGGCGTCGCCCAAGGCGACCGCGCGGAACGTGAAATGGAGGAGGTGGAAGACCGCGAAACCGAGCAGGATCACCCCGGAATAGGGCATGGTGCGGGAACCGAGGCCGGCCCGGCGAGTGGCGTCGACCGCCGGACCGCCGGCGCGGGCGGCGCGGTTCTCGAGGGTGAGCAGGACGCCGGCCCAGAGGTGACCGAACACGCTCACGAGCAGGACCACGCGGGCGCCCCAGAGCAGGCCGGTGTTGTCATGGAGCCACTTCGCGTAGGCGTTGATGGCCGCCGGGCCCTTGAACATCAGGAGGTTGCCCGTCATATGACCGAGCACGAAGCCGGCGAGGACGAGGCCGGTGAGGGCCATCACGACCTTCTTCCCGATGGAAGACGGACGACAGGCGGGGCAGCAGGAGCTAACGGGCATGGCGGTGCAGGGACGGGATGCAAAAGGCATCAAATAGGGAGAATCCACCCTTCCCACCCCGGACGTTGCTTATCAGGGAGGTATTAGCCGGACGGCCCGTAGCCGTGAATAACCCTCATAAGCCGCCCGACGATCGGCTCGGGCGACGGGCGGACGGCGGGTACGGCCGGCCGCCGCGCCGCCCGAAATCATCGCCGCCGCGGAGCCGCCGGCTAAAAACCGCTTGCCAACCTTTTTTTCGGCCGTGCAATCCGAAAGTCCAGACCGGCTCTCCGTCACAGGACCTGCCGGTCTTATCTTTTTTACCCGCTCCCAGCCCACCCGACCACTCTCCATGAAGTATGTTTTCGTCACCGGCGGCGTCATCTCCTCCCTGGGCAAAGGACTGACCGCGGCGGCCCTGGGCGCCCTCCTCGAATGCCGCGGCCTCAAGGTGCGCATCCAGAAGTTCGACCCGTACCTCAACGTCGACCCCGGCACCATGAGCCCGTACCAGCACGGCGAGGTCTACGTGCTCAACGACGGCGCCGAGACCGACCTCGACCTCGGCCACTACGAACGCTTCACCTCCGGCGAGATCTCCCGCCACAACAGCCTCAGCTCCGGCCAGGTCTACGAGACCGTCATCCAGAAGGAACGGCGCGGCGACTACCTCGGCAAGACGGTGCAGGTCATCCCGCACGTCACCGACGAGATCAAGGACCGCATCCTCAAGGGCGGCGAAGGCGTCGACGTGCTCATCACCGAGATCGGCGGCACCACCGGCGACATCGAAGGCCTGCCTTTCCTCGAGGCGCTCCGCCAGTTCCAGCACGACGCCGGCCGCGAGAACGTGGCCTTCCTGCACTGCACGCTGGTGCCCTTCATCAAGGCCGCCGGCGAGCTGAAGACCAAGCCCTCCCAGCAGTCGGTCGCCAAGCTGCGCGAGATCGGCATCCAGCCCGACCTGCTCGTCTGCCGCACCGACCGCCCCGTCGGCGAGGACAACCGCCAGAAGCTCTCGCTCTACTGCAACGTCGGCGCGGACTGCGTGTTCGAATGCCGCGACGTCGAGCATTCCATCTACGAACTGCCGATGCAGCTCGCCGAACAGCGCATGGACGAGGTCGTCGTCCGCCGCCTCGGCCTGCGGTGCCGGCCGATCGACATCGCCCCGTGGCGCGAGATCGTGCGCCGCCTCCTCGAGCCGAAGCACCGCGTGCGCGTGGGCGTCGTCGGCAAGTACATCGAGCTGCAGGACGCCTACAAGTCCGTCTACGAATCCATCACGCACGGCGGCATCGCCCACGAGACCGCGGTCGAGGTCGTGCGCATCGACGCCGAGGACCTCGAGACCAAGGGCACCGCGCGGCTCGAAGGCCTCGACGGCATCCTCGTGCCGGGCGGCTTCGGCAACCGCGGCATCGAAGGCAAGATCGTCGCCGCGAAGTTCGCCCGCGAACGCAAGGTGCCGTATTACGGCCTGTGCCTGGGCATGCAGATCACCGTCATCGAATACGCGCGGAACGTCCTCGGCCTCGCGGACGCGCACTCGACCGAGTTCGCCCCGGAGACCAAGCACCCGGTCATCCACCTCATGGAATCGCAGAAGAGCGTGGTGACCAAGGGCGGCACGATGCGCCTCGGCTCCTACGACTGCGCCCTGACCCCGGGCAGCCGTTCCCGGGAAGCCTACGGCGCGGACACCATCAAGGAACGCCACCGCCACCGCTTCGAATACAACGACGCCTACCGCGCCCGGCTCGAGGCGGCCGGCCTGCTGGTCGGGGGCGTCAACCCGCAGAGCGGCCTGGTCGAGATCGTCGAAGTCAAGGACCACCCCTGGATGGTCGGGGTGCAGTATCACCCCGAGTTCCAGTCCCGGCCGGACCGAGCCCACCCCCTTTTCGCCGCTTTTGTGAAGGCAACGGTTGAGAAGTCCCGGCGCTCCTGCTAATTCCCAGACAGAACCGGCCCGGCCGGACGCTGCCAAGTGGGCGGAGAACCGCCGAACGCGCCTCCCTGCGCACCCCTTCCCCCGCCCTATGTCCAACTCCATCACCGCCGCCGGCACCTGGGTGCCGCGCCTCCGCGAACAGGTCGCCCGCGTCGTCGTCGGCCAGCAGTACCTGGTCGACCGCCTGCTCATCGGCCTGCTCGCCAACGGCCACGTGCTCCTCGAAGGCGTGCCGGGCCTGGCGAAGACGCTCTCGGTGCGCACGCTCGCCCAGACGGTGCACGCCGACTTCTCGCGCATCCAGTTCACGCCGGACCTCCTCCCGGCCGACATCGTGGGCACGCTCATCTACGACCCCAAGAGCGGCGCCTATGCCGCCAAGCGCGGCCCGATCTTCGCCAACTTCGTCCTCGCCGACGAGATCAACCGCGCGCCCGCCAAGGTCCAGTCCGCGCTCCTCGAGGCGATGCAGGAACGCCAGGTCACGCTCGGCGGCGAGACCCACCGGCTCCCCGCGCCCTTCCTCGTCCTGGCCACGCAGAACCCGATCGACCAGGAGGGCACCTACCCGCTGCCCGAAGCGCAGGTCGACCGCTTCATGCTGAAGCTCAACATCGGCTACCCGACGCGCGAGGAAGAACGGAAGATCCTCGACGCGATGGCCACCACCGCGCCCAAGCTCGAGGTCGAGCCGGTCATCGCCCTCGCCGAGATCCTCGACGCCCGCCGCGCGGTCGACGCCGTCCACGTCGCCGACCCGGTCCGCGATTACGTCGTCTCGCTCGTGCTCGCGACCCGCGGCCAGCACCCCGGCGGCCCCGACCTCGGCAAGTTCCTGCAGTTCGGCGCCTCGCCGCGCGCGACCATCAACCTCACCCTCGCCGCCAAGGCCTGGGCCTTCCTGCAAGGCCGCGACCACGTGACCCCGCAGGACGTGAAGGACATCGCGCCCGACGTCCTGCGCCACCGCCTCATC